>NZ_JAELTL010000028.1:0-66375 GCF_016428815.1 Serratia sp. ASV30
ACCTCCTGTCTCGTGGGCTCGGAGATGTGTATAAGAGACAGTTCATGTTCATGGTCACATCGCCAACGGAAGCGGCGAGGGTGCCAGCGTTGTTCACGCCCACGCCATTGCCGGTACCGATCAGCGTAATTTTGTTGGCGTACATGCCGCCCAGGTTGGACACGTCAAGGCCTATGCCAGACTGACGAGCAGCAGAGAGCAGGGTGGCTTTGGTGTTGTCGACATTAACGCGGTTTTGGCCATAAGTGACCCGTAGATCCTGGGCCTGCACGTCGGCGTTAATGGCAACGGTGTGGGCGATTAGATCGGTATAGTTGGCGCTGGAACTCTGCAAGCCATCGCCAGTAATGGTAATTTTACCTTTGTTGACAACGTAATCGAGGACGCGGCCATTAGCCACCGAGGCCTTGCCCGTGGTCAAGGTCGCACGATTGGCGTTGATAAAACCGCAGCCGTTGCAGGTAATCCCCGATGGGTTGGCAATAATAACCTGTGCATTCTGACCTGCTACCTCAATCATACCGTTGAGTTGGCTGGCTTTAGCGGAGTTGACTTCATTGAGGATAACGTTGGCGGCACCGTTGGCTAAATTCTTGTTGCCGTTAATGGCACCCGCCACCTGGGTCGTTGAATTTTGTGCGCTGTTATTTAGCACCACTCCACCACGGTCTACGTCAAACTGGTTATAGATATTGTGAGATACGCCCCCTCTGCCGGGCTTATTAATGTCGATAACCGTACCGCCCTTGATGGAGCTGGCACCGAGCGATGGGCCACCTGGGGCGGAAACGATAGCGGCGTGGGCAACGGTTACTCCCTGTAAGGCCAGCAGGCTAAAGAAACAAATTGGCGAAAGTTTGGCAAAAAACGGTTTCTGTTTGTTTTTTAGGGTCATAATATTATTTCCTATAATATTTGAAATGCAAAGGCTATCAATATGGGTAGCCGAACTGGTGGAAAAAGGTTTTGCAACCGACTTCATTTCTGTCAAGCATGAGGGAGCATCCCCCAGTTGTGCAGGAGGTATAGGCTATTATTTGATTAGCTCAAGGTGCTATATTTGCCATGTGGCTATTCGTAGTAGCTATTAACCGCGGATGACAATGTTTACGCTTTATCTGCGTTTAACAAAATGCGCATTCTACTTGTAATATTTTCCCTGTCTACTTTTTGGCGTTAATACAGGATCTTTCTCGTGAATTTTAAATTACATCAATGATTTTTGTTTTAAGTATATTTAAAACAAATGTTTTATTTGAAATTCAAGATTAAAAGTATTTGGGGTATTTAAGTGGGTATGGTATTGGGGAGAGATCTTAGGTTTTGCCAGGATGGGGAGGGGCTATTTCGTCAAGGTCGTTCTCAACTCATGGCCCCCTTCTTGGAACCGTCACTGCGGATTATTTGGCACCGCTAAGTGCCATTTTATATCGCTATTCTGCTAGTTCGATCAACAGCAGTATTGCTGCGTTACCCCCCCATTCTTTGGGGGCCTGGTGGAACGCCAGCACGTCCGGATGTTGCGCCAACCAAAGCGGCGTTTGCTGCTTGAGGATGTGTTTGCCGTGGCCGTGCATCACGCAGGCACAATGCACGTGCTCACGCTTGCAGGCGGCGATCATCGCCCCGAGTTCCTGCTTGGCCTGCATCTGTGTCAAGCCATGCAAATCCAGGAACAGATCCGGCACGTAGTCCCCACGACGCAGTTTCTTCAACTCATAGTGGCTGTAGCCGGGACGCACATAGCGCGTTGGGCCTTCATCTTCCAACTGCGGCTGAAACTCATCGGAAAAGTAAAAGCTGGCATCCACCTGCTCTTGCAACAGGCGTTGCGGCGCGAGCTGCTTGGTTTTCATTTTAGGTTTTGGGTGGACGATGGTGTCCTGCGGCAGCTTCTTTGCTCCAGCTACCGACTCTCTAAAGAGCAATAATTCATCTTTGCTCAGAGGGGGCTTATTCTTCATTATTCGCTCGTCGCCTATCATTTATCGCGCTAGTTTACCTGCTCGAAGGTTTCTGTCGACGCAAAACTGGCACTGAATGCCAACCAGAATGCTGCTACGCTGCTATTGCTGCTGATTTGTCGCAGGCTTCATGGCAAACTACGGGGCTAAATCATGAATCATCGCGCCTGCCGGAGGGCAAATTGGACAAAATTTTCGTCGAAGAAGCAGTGAATGAGCTGCACACCATTCAGGATATGCTGCGCTGGGCCGTAAGCCGTTTCAACGCCGCCAATATCTACTATGGCCACGGAACCGATAACCCGTGGGACGAAGCCGTGCAATTGGTCTTGCCCAGCCTGTTCCTGCCGTTGGATATTCCTGAAGATATGCGCACTGCGCGTTTGACCTCCAGCGAGCGTCACCGCATCGTTGAGCGAGTGATCCGCCGTGTCAACGAGCGCATCCCGGTTGCTTACCTGACCAATAAAGCCTGGTTCTGCGACCTGGAGTTCTATGTCGATGAGCGCGTGCTGGTACCGCGTTCACCGATTGGTGAGCTGATCAACGACCGCTTCAGCGCGCTGATCCCCCATCCGCCACGCCATATCCTGGATATGTGTACCGGTAGTGGCTGTATTGCTATCGCGTGTGGCTATGCCTTCCCGGAAGCGGAAGTGGACGCGGTAGATATCTCTACCGACGTGCTGGCCGTGACCGAGCGTAATATTCAGGCGCACGGCGTGGAACATCAGGTGATCCCGATCCGCTCCGATCTGTTCCGTGACGTCCCCGCGATCCAATACGATCTGATCGTCACCAACCCGCCGTATGTCGATGCGGAAGACATGTCCGATCTGCCGCAAGAGTTCCGCTTTGAGCCGGAACTTGGCCTGGCTGCAGGCAGCGACGGCCTGAAGCTGGTGCGCCGCATTCTGGCCTGTGCGCCAGACTTCCTGAGCGACGACGGCGTGCTGATTTGTGAAGTGGGCAACAGCATGGTACATCTGATGGAACAATATCCGGATATTCCGTTCACCTGGCTGGAGTTTGATAACGGCGGGGACGGCGTCTTCATGCTGACGAAACAGCAGCTGATTGACTGTAAAGATCATTTCAGCCTCTACCGCAGCTAACCAACAACCTGGGCTCGCCATAGTGTGGGCCTGTATGCCCCGTTTGCACGCGAACGGGATGACAACCAACGGTAAGGAGCCGTGATGGCAGGGAACAGTATTGGGCAGTTTTTCCGCGTCACCACATTTGGTGAATCTCACGGTGTGGCGCTGGGATGTATCGTAGACGGTGTGCCGCCAGGTATTCCGCTGACAGAAGCTGATTTGCAGCACGATCTCGATCGTCGCCGCCCCGGCACTTCGCGCTATACCACCCAGCGCCGCGAGCCGGATCAGGTGCGTATCCTCTCCGGGGTTTTTGAAGGCGTCACTACTGGCACCAGCATTGGCCTGATGATCGAAAACACCGATCAGCGCTCGCAAGACTACGGCGCGATCAAAGATGTGTTCCGCCCTGGCCATGCCGATTACACCTACGAACAGAAATACGGCGTGCGTGATTATCGCGGCGGTGGCCGTTCTTCGGCGCGTGAAACCGCGATGCGCGTTGCCGCCGGTGCCATTGCCAAAAAATATCTGGCGCAGAAGTTTGGCGTACAGGTGCGCGGCTATCTGGCGCAGATTGGCGACGTGAGCTGCGAGCTGAAAGATTGGGATCAGGTTGAGCAGAACCCGTTCTTCTGCCCGGATCCGGACAAGCTTGAAGCTCTGGACGAACTGATGCGCGCGCTGAAAAAAGAGGGCGACTCCATCGGTGCCAAAGTGACCGTGGTGGCGGAAAACGTCCCGGTAGGGTTGGGCGAGCCGGTATTCGATCGTCTGGATGCCGACTTGGCGCATGCGCTGATGAGCATCAATGCGGTCAAAGGTGTAGAAATTGGCGACGGTTTTGCCGTGGTCACCAAGCGTGGCAGCGAAAACCGCGATGAAATCACCCCTGAAGGTTTCCAGAGCAACCACGCTGGCGGCATTCTTGGTGGTATCAGCAGCGGTCAGCCGGTGATTGCCCATCTGGCGCTGAAGCCGACCTCCAGCATCATGGTGCCGGGCCGTACGATCAACCGTCAGGGTGAAGCGGTGGAAATGGTCACCCGTGGCCGCCACGATCCGTGCGTCGGGATCCGTGCTGTGCCGATCGCCGAAGCGATGATGGCGATCGTGCTGATGGATCATCTGCTGCGCCAGCGTGCGCAAAACGGTGATGTGATTTCCGACGTACCACGCTGGTAAGGGACTACGATGAAAAAATGGCTGCTGGGCTTCGCTGCGTTGATCGCTTCCAGCTCTGCCTTGGCGTTAACGCCGTGGCAAAAGATTGACCATCCGGTCAGTGGAACTGCACAGGCCGTTGGCGGTTTCGCCAATGGTTGTATTATCGGGGCGCATCCGTTGCCGCTTAACTCACCGGATTATCAGGTGATGCGTACCGACCAGCGGCGCTACTTCGGCCATCCTGACCTGCTGGCGTTTATTCAACGCCTGAGCAGCCAGGCCAACCAGAAAGCACTGGGCACGGTGTTGATCGGCGATATGGCAATGCCAGCCGGTGGGCGCTTCAGCAGCGGCCATGCCAGCCACCAATCCGGTTTGGACGTGGACATCTGGTTGCAGCTGCCGCGCCAACGTTGGAGCGCTCAGCAACTGTTGAAACCGCAGCCGATCGATCTGGTCTCTGGCGACGGTAAGCAAGTAGTGGATCGCCAGTGGCAGCCGCAAATCGAATCTTTGATCAAGATGGCGGCGCAGGACAGCGAAGTGACGCGGATCTTCGTTAACCCGGCGATCAAACAGCGTCTTTGCCAGGATGCCGGTGCCGATCGCGGTTGGTTGCATAAGGTCCGGCCTTGGTTTGGGCATCGTGCGCATATGCACGTACGCTTGCGTTGCCCGGCGGGTAGCCTGGAGTGTCTGGATCAGGATGCGCCGCCGGTGGGTGATGGCTGTGGTGCCGAGTTGGCCAGTTGGTTCAAACCGCATCAGCCGAATGCCAATCCGGTCAAGAAAGAGCCACCACCGCTGCCGCCAACCTGTCAGGCGCTGCTGGATAGCCACTTCGCCAATCGCTGATAGCCTGATGAAAACGCCTCGAATGGGGCGTTTATTTTTTGAGTTTTAAGGCGTAGTGTGTGCGGCAAACAAAGTGGCTCCACTTTTGCAGGCAGACGACTTATGGATGGGCTGGTATTAGGTCCCGAATTGCTCGGGATTCTGTTTTTGGTAGCAATGTTCGCCGGGTTTATTGATTCGATCGCCGGTGGTGGTGGGCTGTTGACCGTACCGGCTCTGCTGGCCGTTGGCGTCCCGCCAACCCAGGCGCTGGCGACCAATAAATTGCAGTCGGTTGGGGGATCGTTTTCCGCCAGCCTGTACTTTGTTCGCCGTCGCGCTGTCGATCTTAATACCCAGAAGCTGACCATCTTCCTGACGCTGGTGGGATCAGTGATCGGCGCGCTCCTAGTGCAGCACATGCGTGCCGATATATTGCGGCAGATGCTGCCGCTGTTGGTGATTGGTATCGGCGTCTATTTCTTGCTGACGCCACGGCTGGGGGAAAACGATCGCCAGCGTCGGCTGGGGGCGTTACCCTTTGGCCTGGTAGCTGGGGGCTGCGTAGGGTTCTACGACGGTTTCTTCGGGCCAGGAGCCGGTTCGTTCTATGCCTTGGCCTATGTGACGCTGTGCGGTTTTAACC
Organism: Serratia sp. ASV30; assembly: GCF_016428815.1. NCBI lineage: Bacteria > Pseudomonadati > Pseudomonadota > Gammaproteobacteria > Enterobacterales > Yersiniaceae > Serratia > Serratia sp. ASV30. The sequence continues at coordinate 5,712 of NZ_JAELTL010000028.1, forward strand.
TGGCCAAGGCGACCGCCCATGCCAAGGTGTTGAACTTCACCTCCAATCTGGGCAGCCTGGTGCTGTTTATTATCGGCGGCCAAGTGATCTGGAGTATTGGTCTGGTGATGCTGGTAGGGCAGGTGTTCGGAGCCCGTCTTGGGGCGCACATGGTGCTGACCAAGGGCCAGAAGCTGATCCGGCCGATGATCGTGATAGTGTCTCTGATCATGAGCTGCAAATTGCTGTACGACAATCACGGGGCGGAAATCCAGCAGTGGTTGGCGTTGCATTTTTAACATTTCAAAGGGGCGGCAAGCCGAGAGATATCGGCTATAATGGCCTCCTTAATTTTGTGGTTATTTGAGTTTTTTATGCCAAACACACACCAGTATCCGCAACTGATTGAAATCTTTAATCAGTGTTTTAGCGATGAGTTCAATACCCGCCTGGTCAAAGGCGACGATGAGCCTATCTATCTGCCTGCCGATGATGAGCTGCCTTATAATCGCATCGTCTTTGCACACGGCTACTATGCCAGCGGCATGCATGAAATCTCCCATTGGTGCATCGCCGGAGCAGAACGCCGCAAGCTGGTGGACTTCGGTTACTGGTATTGCCCGGATGGGCGCGATGCCCAGACGCAGAGTGAATTCGAGGCGGTTGAGATTAATCCGCAGGCGCTGGAGTGGATGTTCTGCGTGGCGGCCGGTTTCCCGTTCAACGTCAGTTGCGACAATCTCAGTGGAGATTGCGAGCCGGATCGCATCGGTTTTCAGCGTAAAGTCCGTACCCGAGTGCTGGAATTGCTGGAACGGGGAATACCCACACGACCTGCGCGCTTTATTCAGGCGCTGCAATCGTTTTACAATACGCCTCCGCTGGCGGCCGAGCATTTTCCCTACCCGGAAGATCTCTGAGGCCAGAGTCTGTTTGTTAACGAGGAAATTTGATGATCGCAGAATTTGAAGCGCGCATTCTGGCGCTGATTGATGACATGGTAGAGCACGCCAGCGATGATGAACTGTTTGCCGGTGGCTACCTGCGCGGTCATCTGACTTTGGCGGTGGCGGAATCGGAAGAACATGCCGAACACAGCGCCGAGCAGCTCAAGGTGCGGGTGCAGAGCAGCCTGGACAAGGCCATCAAGGCCGGGGAGCTTTCCCCGCCGGATCAGATACTGGTGCTGGGCATGTGGGAAAACCTATATCAGACAGCGTTGCCGACTGAGTAAAACGCCCCCTCACCCTAACCCTCTCCCACAGGGAGAGGGGACCGATTGTGCCCCAGTTTTACTCCAGTAATCTGCCCGCAGCGTCACATCAATGAGTAAGAGAATTAAACGTGCAACAGGTTAAACTCTGTACCTAATTGCCACTCTGTACAGCCCCCTCTCCCTGTGGGAGAGGGTTGGGGTGAGGGGAGCCATTATACCTCGCGTCCCTTCAGTAGCTTCCTGACCCACATGCGGTTTGGGTTTAACGCTGCCAACATCTCGCTATCCCCCGGTAAGGGTTCGCCAAACAGCTGAGCCGCTAAAATCTCCGCGGCCAACGGCGCCGAGCACAGGCCGCGTGAGCCCAAGGCTCCGATCATAAACAACCCCGGATACATTGGCGCATCGGCAATTGTTTCACCGCGCTGGCGTTGCAGCTGTAAATCGCCATACAGCGCCAGAGTGGCTTGATAGTCCGGCACGGCACCGACCATCGGCATATGGTCTCGCGTAGCGCTGCGTACGCCACAGCGTGCCTGCTGACCACTGATATCCACCTCTTGCGTCCAGTTCTGTGCTGGCAGACAGCGCAGCAGGCGATCGCGGTTCTCTTCTTGCTCTGCCTGGCTATATTCAGTGTTTGATTCACCGCGCAGGTAGCTGGCACCAATACAGTGCTGCTGATTGCCAGGATTCACCGGCGTCAGATAACCGTCGTAACACAGTACCTGCTTTAACTCACTTAAGATTGGCGTAGTGGGAATATGTGAAACCTGGCCGCGCACCGCATATGCCGGTAGTGCGGCGCTAGGTGACAGAGTGGTGAGTTGGTGCCCGTTAGCCAGGATCACCGTCGCATGTTGGTGAGTTTCACCCTCAGCAAAATGCAACTGCCAACCCTCATCATTGCGGTTCAGATCGGAAAGCGTATGCAGATAGTGGCAAACCAATCCCTGCCGTTCGGCCAGGGCAATCGCGGCACGCGTCAGGTCAGCAGGGCACAGCCATCCCCCGAGCGAATAGTGAATGCCACCAAACTCCGTATCGATCCCACACAGGGCGCTAAGCGTAGCGCGATCGGCCTGTTGTGCCAGAGTATGCGGCCAGGCAACGGCCAGGATCTTGGCGATCTTCCCCGCGCTTTTCTCGTCATAGGCCAATTGGCTGACGCCACACCACTGGTGATCGAACTCAACCTGCTGTTGCAGCAGGGCGTCATACTGGCGGCGGGCAAAGGGGAAGGCGGCGGAGAAGAAGTTTTCCAACGCATCGCCCCGGCCATTCAGCAATGGGTACAGCGCCCCCTGGCGATTGCCGGATGCTCCCTCTGCAGGCTGTGCATCGGCGCAATACAAGCTAACCCTGGCCCCACGGCGCAATAAGGCCAATGCGGTGAGCGCACTGGCTACGCCGCCGCCAATAATGGCGACATCGTCGGTATTCTCCGCTGCCGGGCGAAGGAACCACGGGCTTGGATTGACGCTTGCCGGGGTGTCGGCGGGGAGCTGGCCGGTGAGCATCTCGCGTTTCTGGCCAAAGCCTTTGCATTTGCTGACCTCAAACCCGGCCTGCTGCAATCCACGGCGGACAAACCCTGCGGCAGTGAAGGTGGCAAAGCTGCCGCCTGGGCGGGCAAAACGCGCCATGGTGGCAAACAGCGGTTCGCTCCACATATCGGGGTTTTTGGACGGCGCAAAGCCATCCAGGAACCAGGCGTCAATTTGATCGTTCATGCTGGCGTCAAAGTGTGGCAACAGGGTATTGACGTCACCGAACCATAAATCGAGCGTGATCTGCCCTTCGGCAAGCAGCAGGCGGTGGCACCCTGGCAGCGGCAAAGGCCACTGGGCGCGAAGTTCATCGGCAAAGGGGGCCAGTTCTGGCCATTGGGCATGGGCTGCCGCCAGATCGTCCAACTGCAACGGGTATTTCTCAAAGCTGATAAAATGCAGGCGCCGCAAACTTGCTGCGGGTGTCTCCTGCCGAAAATGGGCAAAGGCCTGCCACAGGGTGAGAAAATTCAGGCCGGTACCGAAGCCGGTTTCTGCCACAATAAACAGTGAGCGTGGGTGATCGCTGAAGCGTTGTGGCAACCGGTTGCCCCCCAGAAAGACGTAGCGGGTTTCCTCTAGCCCATCCTGGTTGGAAAAATAGACGTCATCAAACTGTTTCGAAACAGGTGTACCTTGTTCATTCCAGCTTAACGCTGCGGTTTGGATGGGGGCATTGCTCACGGTAGGTTGCTCGTAATTCAAGGGATAAAGCGATTTTAACGGGGGTAGCCCCGAGGTGCAAACTGGGTAAAGATAATGCAAAATTATTCTGATCGGACTTGTTCGGCGTACATCTGTACGCTAAAGTGCGATGCAAAATCCCGAATGTAAATTGTGGAAGAGGTACTTGAATGAAACGTGCAGTGATTACTGGCCTGGGAATCGTCTCCAGCATTGGTAACAACCAGCAGGAGGTCCTGGCAAGTCTGCAGGAAGGCCGCTCTGGGATCACCTTCTCTCAGGAGCTGAAAGATTCCGGCATGCGTAGTCACGTATGGGGTGATGTTAAACTCGACACTACCGGTCTGATTGACCGTAAAGTGATGCGCTTTATGAGCGACGCGTCGGTTTACGCCTATCTCTCCATGGAACAAGCGATTCAAGATTCCGGCCTGGCAGCCGATCAGGTTTCCAACGATCGCACCGGTCTGGTGGTCGGTTCCGGTGGTGGTTCTCCACGTAACCAGGTTGCGGGTTCTGACGGTATGCGCGCCAAAGGCCTGCGTGGCGTTGGTCCATACATGGTGACCAAGGCGATGGCATCAGGCGTTTCTGCCTGCCTGGCTACGCCATTCAAAATTCGCGGCGTGAACTACTCCATCAGCTCTGCCTGCGCAACTTCAGCACACTGTATCGGCCACGCCGTTGAGCTGATCCAACTGGGTAAACAAGACGTCGTCTTTGCTGGCGGTGGTGAAGAGCTGTGCTGGGAAATGGCCTGCGAATTCGACGCCATGGGCGCGCTGTCTACCAGCTATAACGACACGCCAGAGAAAGCTTCCCGTACCTATGATGCAGCGCGTGACGGTTTCGTTATCGCAGGCGGCGGCGGCATGGTCGTGGTTGAGGAGTTGGAACATGCTCTGGCTCGCGGCGCACATATCTATGCGGAAATCATCGGTTACGGTGCCACTTCAGACGGTGCCGACATGGTGGCTCCATCGGGTGAAGGCGCGGTGCGTTGCATGAAGATGGCAATGCAGGGCGTAGACACCCCAATCGACTACATGAACGTACACGGCACCTCCACGCCGGTCGGCGATGTGAAAGAACTGGGCGCGATCCGTGAAGTCTTTGGCGATAACACCCCGGCTATCTCTTCAACCAAAGCCATGACTGGCCACTCATTGGGTGCGGCGGGCGTGCAGGAAGCGATTTATAGCCTGCTGATGGTCGAGCACGGCTTCATTGCGCCAAGCATCAACATCGATAACCTCGATGAGAAGGCGGCTGGCATGAACATCGTGACCGAGCCAACCAAGCGTGAGCTGACCACGGTCATGTCCAACAGCTTCGGTTTCGGCGGCACCAACGCCACGCTGGTAATGCGTAAACTGCAGAAGTAAGCGTAGGGCGTCATATTATCAATCGGGTACGTTAAAGACGTACCCGATTTTTTTGTTTTCTAGACGATGGAATGCTTCAGTTCGACATTCTGCTTTCGTTCAATAAAGCGTCAGCTGAAGAAATAGAAACGTGCCACAATCAGCCCCGTTAAAAGGGTTAGCGCAATGATGCTGCGCTTTAAGTTTTCCAAGGTTATTCTCCTCATTATCTATTTGCAGTATAGGCACTTTATTCAGGTCGTTAATGGGATAAATATGATATTTAATCGACGTTGATAGAGTGAAAATACGCCTTGAAATGTCAGCGTGAGTCAGTATTTTTATATTTTTGTAAAATCAATAATAGGTGTCAGGGCTGGGTCATTAATGGCGTTGCTTGTGGGACAGGTCCGTGTGTAATTCTAAATAACGCTTAAACAAAACTCCTGAAAGTACGATTCTCTAGCATATTATTTATCAAAAATAAAACAGCCATTATTAAATTAAACGAGGCTGCGTTTTTCGTTTAACTTAAAAAATACTGTGATAATAATGTTTTTATTATGTTAATTTTTTGCTTTTCATATAAATAACGTATAAACAACATTTCCGTTTTTTATCTCTATCAGATAAAACCCGGCATAATGCCCACGCTTTATCTAGCTTTACGATCTCGTTATGGCGAGGCTCCTATACGAACACAAGTTACCGCTCTAATGGCATCGAGAGAGGCCACCAAGGGTAAAACAAGCATTAGCCGAATCAAGGCATTGCTAAGGTAACTTCCCTCTGGGGATACGTTGTATAGTGCTAAACCCAAGACGTGGGGATCGGCTTTCGCTGTCCTGTCTTGTCGCCTCTATGAGACTCCATCTTTCAATCGGGAGTATCTAGAATGTCACATGTTGTATTGCAAGACCTTTACCAAAATACCAACTTTGAAGACGACGCCATCGCGCGTTATATGAACAAAAAAGTCTTTGTTCTGCATCAAGATCTTTACGTTGGCGAAGCCAGGAAAATATTCGTTAATCAACTTTCCAACGACGATATTCCCGCACAAATCTTTATTGAAGATGGCACTAAACTGGTGGGCGTCCTTTCTGTTAAACGCTTATTGCAGGAAGAACATAATGGCGAGCGTATCAAGGATATGATGGAAACCACCTTCTTCCATGTAAAACCCACGGACGAACGTGAACATATCGCTAAACTGGTGGACAATAATAATTTAGATATTGTGGCGGTGGTCGATAATGGCCGCTTGGTTGGCTGCTTAACGGAGCGCGAAATAGCGCAGATTATTGAGGATGAAAACACCGAGGATGCCCATATGCAAGGGGCAAGCCTGCCGTTGGATAAGCCTTACCTTGAAATGACCTCCTTCGAGCTGTGGAAAAAACGTAGCGTGTGGCTGCTGTTGCTGTTCGTCGCTGAAGCTTATACCAGTACGGTTATTCAGCATTTTGAAGAGTCATTGGAAGCGGCGATTGCCCTGGCCTTCTTTATCCCACTATTGGTGGGGACAGGTGGTAACAGCGGTACGCAAATCACCTCCACCATTGTGCGGGCTATGGCCTTGGGAGAGGTCCGCATGCGCGATGTGGGGCGCGTGCTACGCAAGGAAATGACGACCTCGGTGATGATCGCGTTAACGTTGGCCTGTGCTGGCGCGTTCCGTGGTTGGATGATGGGGATCGGCTATGAGATTACGCTCATCGTGAGCTTGACCCTGGTTTGTATTACGCTGTGGGCCGCGATTGTCTCTTCCGTGATCCCAATGGCACTGAAACGCTTCGGTGTGGATCCTGCCGTAGTCTCCGCCCCGTTTATCACCACGCTGATAGACGGCACCGGCTTGATCATCTACTTCAAAATAGCCCAGTGGACCTTGGGGCTAAATTAATATGCAAACCGGCGAAAGCCGGTTTTTTGCTATGATTAGCGGGATTTTTAAGATGTGTAGTTGACTGAAATCAAAGCATTTCCAGTTTACAGGATCGTTCCGAGGTGGCTTTGTCAGCGGGTGTAAATTCCGTACCTGAAAGGGTTTTCTGCCGATATACTCAGCGCAGTTTCTTACTCTGGAATTTTTGCATGTCGGCTTTGGCGTCCATCTCAATATCTATGCATCGGTTGCGCTTCGCCAAGAAGCGGGCCGCAGCATGGCTATTGGCCGTCTGCTGGCTACTGCTCAACAGCCAACTGGCGATTGCCAGCCATCACTGTGACCTGCAACTCACCACCGTTGCGCCAGCCGCGCAGCATACGATGCATATGCAGGCCGCCGATCCGCTAGCAAATGAGATGATGCAGGCCGAAGGGCCGCTGTGTGAAAAGCACTGCGTTCCAGATTCGGCACAGCAAGACCACGGTAATCTTGCCCTGGCGGCAGTAATACCTGCCAGCAGTGAGCTGTTGGTTGCCGCTCCTCAGCCCCAGGCACAGTTCTTACGCCTCGATTGGCAAACCCCTCCGATAGCAGGCCCACCGGCAGAGATCGTCTTCTGCCGCTTCCGTGAATAGCCAAACCAACCGCTTTGCCGTCCAGCACGGCGACCTGAGTTGTTTTTGTCTATTTTATGGAGCTATCGTTATGCGTAATCTGATCACTGCCGTTTTCATCTCTCTGATGTTCTCTTCATTTGTCTCCGCCGCGGAGATGCAACATCACCAACATGCTAGCCAAGACGCCGCCGTCTATCACTCTAAAGGGACCGTTAAGGCCTGGGGTGAGCAGAAAGTGTCGCTCGCCCATCCTGCCATCCCTGCCTTGAATTGGCCGCCGATGACCATGAATTTCCTTCAGCCTCAGCCGCCGTTGCCTGCCTTGGCTGCCGGGACTGCGGTGGAGTTCAGCTTCCGTCAGGTTGGCGGCGGCTATCAGCTGACCGCCATCAGCGCCAGCCAAGACTAACGGGGGCACCATGTCCAGACTACTTTCTCACCCATTACGGGTGGGCTGGCTGCTGCTCGCCTGTTGGACGGCGAGTGCACAGGCAACCGGCCTGACGTTGGAGCAATCGTTGGCGGCGGCTGAGCGCTATTCCGCCGAGCTTTCGGCTAATCAACATCAGGTGAACGCGCTGCAAAACATGGCGGATTCGGCGATGGAATTGCCCGATCCCAAGCTGAAATTCGGCATTGAAAACGTGCCGGTACAAGGCGGTAACGCCCGGCGTTTGACTCGTGAGGGGATGACCATGGAGCGGGTTGGCATCATGCAGGATTATGTCAGCAGCACCAAACGCCAAAGTAAGGCGGATACCCTACGGGCCGAGGCCAATAAAACCGAAGCCAGCAGTGCGACGATCCGCGCCCGCTTGCAGCAGCAGACGGCACAAGCCTGGTTGGAGTTGGCGTTGAGCCAGCAGACGCTGAAGGATGCTACGGCCTTGCTCAAGGAGAGTGAGCGTCAGATCGCCGCGCAACATGCCGGAGTAGCCAGTGGCAGTTCGCCCGCCGCTAACGTTATCGATGCTCGTTTGACGCTGTTGGCGATGCAGGATCGGCTTAGTGAGGCGCAGCGTGATGTCACCATCGCCCAGGCGCGCTTGACCCAGTTGACCGGGCAGCAGGTGGAGGGGATCGGTGGCCCGTTGCCACGCTTCGAGCGCCTGCCCGCCGAGAGCAACCTGTTACGGCAGGCGATTAAACAGCATCCAGAGGTGGTGCAGGCCAGCCGTGAGGCCGATGTGGCCAAGGCGCGATCGGCGCAGTCTGAGGTGGCCGCCATTCCGGATGTGGGCATAGAGGTGTCGTATGGCAAACGGGCCGATGGCTATGAGGATATGGCAGGTGTGATGTTTACCGTCGATCTGCCCCTGTTCCGCTCCCAACGTCAGGATAAGGACTATGCCGCTGACGTTTCCCGTTCGATGGAGGCCAACGACCAACTGACGTTATTGATCCGCGATCATCAGGCCCAGCTAGATACCCTGCTGGCGCAGTATCAGGCCGCGCAGGCGCAATGGCAGCGTCAGCAACAGCAGGCGATACCGCTGCAGCAACAGCGTGTGGCACTGCAACTGGCACAATACCGCAGTGGCAAAAGCGATCTCTCCTCGGTGTTGGAGGCGCGCCGGGCCTTGCTCGACAGCCGCCTTAGCGCCGGTAAGGCCGCGCGTGAATTGGCTCAGTTGTGGGCTGCCATTCGTTATCTCACCGTGCAGGAGGCAAAGTCATGAAAATGCGTTTTAGCCTGACGCTGTTAGCCGCCCTATTGGGCGGTGCTATGGGCGGTTACTGGTTTGCCGGGGAAAAAACCGCGGCGCAACCCGCTAGCGACGGTGCCGAACGGCAGGTGCTGTACTGGTACGATCCGATGGTGCCAGGCCAGCGTTTTGATAAGCCGGGCAAATCGCCGTTTATGGATATGGAACTGGTGCCACGCTATGCCGATGAGCAGCAGGATGATGGGGGTGTCACTATCAGCGCCCGGCAGCAGCAGAATCTGGGCGTCCGTACAACGGCAGCACAACTGCGTGAATTGAATTTGCAGCTTGATGCCTATGGCAGCGTTGCCACCGATGAACGCGGCGTGCAGGTCATTGCCGCCCGGGCCAATGGGCTGATAGATAAACTCTATGTGCGTGCCAGCCAGCAGCAGGTAAAGAAAGGGCAAGCGTTAGCACAGCTATGGATCCCGGATTGGAGTGCTGCACAGCAGGAATACCTGGCGATCCGCAAACTGGGCGATAGCGCACTGACCTCTGCCGCCCGCCAGCGTCTGGCATTGCAGTTTATGCCTGAAGCCATCATTCGCCATGTTGAACGCAGTGGCCAACCCCAGACCCGCATTACCATTACCGCCCCGGAGAGTGGGTTTATCAACAAGCTGGACGCACGGGAAGGGATGCAGGTCACCGCGACGCAGGGCCTGTTTGAGCTGGCCAGTCTCGATCCGGTGTGGATGGTGATTGATTACCCGCAGGCGCAGGCCGGGCTGTTACAGGTTGGCGATGCAGTGGCAGCCAGCTCCGCCAGTTGGCCGGGTGAACGCTTTACCGGGGAGGTTAGCGAGCTGCTGCCTAACGTCGATCCGCTTACCCGTACCTTTAAAGCACGTATCGTGCTGAAAAATCCCCAACAGCGCCTGAAACCGGGCATGTATTTGCAGGTGCAACTGGCGCAAAACGCCGGGGCCAAGCCAGTGCTGGCTATCCCGCAGGAGGCCCTGATCGGCAGTGGCGATCGCAACCGGGTGCTGGTGGCGGAAGGGAACGGCCACTTTGCTCCGGTTGACGTGGTCGCCGGCCTGGCACAGGACGGTTGGGTAGAAATCAAACAGGGTCTGCAAGCCGGGCAACAGGTGGTCACCTCAGGCCAGTTCCTGATTGATTCCGAAGCCAGCATGCGCAGCGCCTTGCCACAGATGGCCGCGCAGGAGGGGGAAAAACAGTATCAGACGCTGGGCGTGGTAGAGGCGGTGGATAATGTTACCGTCACGCTGTCGCACGATCCGGTCGCAGAGTTGCAATGGCCCGCGATGACCATGGATTTCACACTGCCTGCGGGTGGCTTACCCGCCGGGATTGGCATCGGCAGCAAGGTGATGTTCCACTTTAGCGTGGATGAAAATGGCTCGCACATTAGCCAGATCATGCAGCAAGGAGGCCATCAATGATCGCCTCCGTGATCCGCTGGTCGATACGCAATCGCCTGTTGGTATTACTGGCTTCGATACTGCTGGCCGGGTGGGGCGTATGGGCGTTGCAGAAGGCACCGCTGGATGCGCTGCCCGATCTGTCTGACGTGCAGGTGATCGTCCGGGCGACCTATCCGGGCAAAGCGCCGCAGGTGATCGAAGATCAGGTGACCTACCCGCTGACCACTACCATGCTGACGGTGCCTGGAGCCAGCACGGTGCGGGGCTTCTCGATGTTCGGCGACGCCTACGTCTACATTCTGTTTGAAGACGGTACCGATCCTTACTGGGCGCGTTCGCGGGTGTTGGAGTCACTCAGCCAGGTGCAGTCCTCGTTGCCGCCGCAGGTCAAAGTGGCGCTGGGGCCGGATGCTACCGGTGTTGGCTGGGTTTATGAGTATGCGCTGGTCGATCGTACTGGTAAACACAGCCTGGCGGATCTGCGTGCCTTGCAGGACTGGACGCTCAAATTCGAACTGAAAACCGTGCCTAACGTGGCGGAAGTGGCCAGCGTTGGCGGCATGGTGCGGCAATATCAGGTGATATTAAATCCGCAAAGTATGCGGGCGCTGAATATTACCCATCAGCAGGTGGTGAGCGCCATTCAGGATGCCAACCAGGAAGGCGGTGGTGCGCTGCTGGAGATGGGGGAGGCTGAGTATATGGTACGTACCTCCGGCTACCTGAAAAAACTCGCCGACTTTAATAACGTGGTGATCACCGCCCGCGACGGTGTTCCGATCCTGTTGTCACAAGTGGCAGAATTACGTGAGGGGCCGGAAATCCGCCGTGGTGTGGCAGAACTCAACGGTGAAGGTGAAGTGGCGGGCGGTATTGTGGTCATGCGCTACGGTAAGAATGCGCTGGAAACCATTAATGCGCTGAAGGCCAAACTGCAACAGCTTCAGCACACCCTGCCGCCGGGCGTGGAGATCGTGCCGGTTTATGATCGATCGCAACTGATCGAAAACGCGATCGATACGCTGTCATTCAAGCTGTTGGAAGAGTTCCTGGTGGTCGCGGTGGTGTGCGCTTTATTCCTGTCCCACTTCCGTTCGGCACTGGTGGCGATGGTGACTCTGCCGCTGGGGATCCTGGGTGCCTTTGTGGTGATGCATTACCAGGGCGTTAATGCCAACATCATGTCGCTGGGGGGGATCGCCATTGCCATCGGCGCGATGGTGGATGCGGCGATTGTGATGATCGAAAACATGCACAAAGTGCTGGAGCAGTGGCGGCAACGCCATCCCGGCCAGCAGCCCACCTCAAAAGATTACTGGCACATCTCAGAGCAGGCGGCGGTGGAGGTTGGCCCGGCGCTGTTCTGTAGTCTGTTGATCATCACCCTGTCGTTTATTCCGGTGTTTTCGTTACAGGCGCAGGAAGGGCGGATGTTTGCGCCATTGGCGTTCACCAAAACCTATGCAATGGCGGTATCCGCCGGATTGGGCATCACGCTGGTACCGGTGCTGATGGGCTATTTTATCCGGGGCCGCATTCCGGACGAACATGCCAATCCGATCAATCGCGCCTTGATCCGCATGTATCAGCCGTTGCTGGCGGCGGTGCTGGCACGGCCTAAAACCACCCTGGGGATTTCCGCACTGCTGTTGGTGCTGACCTTATTCCCACTCAGCCGTCTGGGCAGCGAGTTTATGCCACCGTTGGACGAAGGAGATCTGCTGTATATGCCTTCGACCCTGCCGGGGATATCGGCCCGTGAGGCGGCACGGCTGCTGCAATTGACCGACAGGTTGATCAAAACCGTGCCGGAAGTGGACACGGTCTTTGGCAAGGCCGGGCGGGCGGAGACGGCAACCGATCCGGCTCCACTAACCATGTTGGAAACCACCATTCGCTTTAAGCCCCGCGACCAGTGGCGGCCCGGCATGACGATGGACAAACTGGTGTCCGAACTGGACAGCGTGGTCAAGGTGCCCGGCATTGCCAACGTCTGGGTGCCGCCGATCCGTAACCGTCTGGATATGCTGGCGACCGGTATCAAAAGCCCGGTAGGCATCAAGGTCAACGGCAGCAATATTGCCGATATTGAGCAGGCGGCCAGCCAGATTGAGCAGGTGGTGAAGCAGGTTCCAGGTGTGACTTCCGCGCTGGCGGAACGCCTGGCTGGAGGGCGCTATGTGGATATCGATATCGATCGCCAGCGTGCCGCGCGTTACGGCGTTTCGGTGAAAGAGCTGCAATCGGTGGTTGCTACGCTGGTGGGTGGGGAAAACATCGCTGAAACCATTGAAGGGCGTGCACGTTATCCGATCAACGTCCGTTACCCAAGGGAGATCCGTGATTCGCTGCAAAAGCTGCGTGAATTGCCGGTGGTGACGGCGACCGGTGGGCAAGTACCTTTGGCAGAACTGGCGGATATTCGCATCACCGAGGGGCCACCAATGCTGAAAAGCGAGAATGCCCGGCTTTCCGATTGGATCTATGTCGATCTGCGCGGGCGCGATTTGAAATCGGCGGTGGAAGAGATGCAGCAGGTGGTGGCACAGCAGGTGAAGTTGCCAGCCGGGGTTTCCCTCAGTTGGTCCGGGCAGTTTGAGTATCTGGAACGCGCTAGCGCCCAGTTGAAGATTGTGCTGCCGGTAACGCTGGCGATCATCTTTGTGCTGCTGTTTGTCACCTTCAACAGCGTGAGCGATGCGCTGCTGATCATGGCGACGCTGCCGTTTGCGCTGATAGGTGGTGTCTGGCTGCTGTATCTGCTCGATTACAACCTGTCGGTGGCGGGGGCGGTGGGCTTTATTGCCCTTGCCGGGGTGGCGGCGGAGTTTGGCGTAATTATGGTGCTGTACCTTAATCAGGCGCTGGCGAAACATCGTCAACCGGGCCAGCCGTTGAGTCATCAGCAACTAATGGCGGCGATTAGCGAAGGGGCGGTGTTGCGCGTCAGGCCGAAGGTAATGACGGTGGCGACCATTATGGCCGGTTTACTGCCGATTATGTGGGGCGGTGGTGCTGGCTCAGAGGTGATGCAGCGGATTGCCGCACCGATGATTGGCGGTATGGTGAGTGCGCCATTGCTATCGATGCTGGTGATCCCGGCGGTGTATTCGCTGCTGCACCGTAAGGATGAAAAACCTGGTGAGAAAGTGGAGTAATCGACCCCTCACCCCAACCCTCTCCCACAGGGAGAGGGAGCTGGCACGGTGTTGTGGCAAGGTGCCGTGATCAATCTGCTAGCAGGGTAAAAGGCAGTTGATTAGTGCCATGGTCGGGTAAGTTTCTGTGACGAATAGCGAACTCGAACGGTCCCCTCCCACAGGGAGAGGGCGCTGGCACGGTGTTGTGGCAAGGTGCTGTGATCAATCTGCTTGCAGGGTAAAAGGCAGTTGATTTAGTGCCATGGTCAGGTAAGTTTCTGTAACGAAAAGCGAACTCGAACGGTCCACTTTCCTTGTGAGAGGGAGCTGGCAAGGTGCTGTGATCAATCTGTTAGCTGGGTAAAAGGTAGTTGATTAGTGCCATGGTCAGGTAAGTTGCTGTAACGAATAGCGAACTCGAACGGTCCCCTCTCCCTGCGGGAGAGGGTTAGGGTGAGGGGACAACACGTGAGCCAAAACTCTTTACTGCACCAAAAACGCCTTAAACTGCGGCGTCATCACCGCGCTGAAGCCGTCATCGGTTTTGCTGATCAAATACACCGCCAACCCTTTCTCTTCGGCCAGTTTCAGCGCTTTTTCCGTGCCCAGCACCATCAACCCGGTGTCCCAACCATCGGCTTCCAACGCCGTAGGGGCAATGACCGTGGCGGAAACCAGCTTATGGGTGATTGGCCGCCCGGTGACGGGATCGATCACGTGGGAATAGCGCTGACCGTCCTGCTCAAAGTAGTTACGGTAGCTCCCCGAGGTGCTGATGCCATAGCCTTGCAGATCAACCAGCGCCTGCACCGCATTTTCCCGGTCGGTGGGCTTTTGGATCGCCACCCGCCAAGGCTTGTTCTGGCCATTCACGCCGCGTGATGAAACGGCTCCGCCCACCGAGACCAGATAGTTGGTGATGCCTTTGCGCGCCATTAACTGGACCAACTGATCCACCCCGTAACCTTCGCCCAGCGTAGAGAGATCGACATACATTTCCGGCAGATCTTTTTGCAGCCATTCACCCCGATTGTCGCTGAGTAATTTCAGATGCTGTAGGCCAATATGCTGGCGGGCTGCATCGATTTGCTGCTGGCTGGGGACTTTGACGGCCCGCTTGTCCGGGCCGAATCCCCACAGGTTAACCAATGGACCGACGGTGATATCCATCGCGCCCCCGGTATCACGGCCAATGCGCTGAGCGGTGAGGATGATATCGGCCATTCCACGGGGGATGGGCTGCGGCTCGGCCGTGGTGTTCTGGTTGAAGCGGGATAACACCGAATCGGGGCGGTAGGTGGAAATATCGTCGTTGGCCTGCTCCAGCAGTGCATCGATCTCCTGCTGCAATTGTTGTTTGCTCTCGGTGACAGTGCCGCTGACCTTCACGCTATAGAACGTCCCCATGGTTTTGCCTTCGATGTCGATCTGGGGGCGGGTGTTGGCATCGTTACAGGCGGCTAGCAGCATCAGCGCCGCGCTGAGCAGCAGCCTTTTGGCAATGGAATTGGCCATAGAAAATCCTAAAAGCAGGGAAAGACGACGGGTATAAAACAAAATACGATAAATGGAAAGGGCAACGTGCTTTTTTACTGGCGTCATTCAAGAGCTTCGGCTAACGTCGTTTTCCAGTCTTCGCTTGAAAAATAAGAGTAAATCCATGAGTTCAAATGCGGTGACCAGTTTGTTGAGGCCATTTTTGCATGACCGCTTCCTGCATGCGTTGCTGCTGATGGGGATGCTGCTGTACGCCATTGGACCACAGCCGCTGAGGGCACTCTCTGGCTTTATCGATTGGCGCACCATCATGACCCTGCTGGGGTTGATGCTGCTGACCAAAGGCGTTGAGGTTAGCGGCTATTTCGATTTTATCGGCCGCCAGATCGTGAACACCCTGCAAAGTGAACGCTCACTGGCACTGTTTCTGGTGTGTGCCGCTGCGGTGCTGTCGTCGTTTCTCACCAACGATGTGGCACTGTTTATCGTTATTCCGTTGACCATTACGCTGAAAAAGCTCTCTTCACTACCGATCAGCCGCCTGATCATCTTCCAGGCACTGGCGGTTAACGCCGGGTCGTTGCTGACGCCGATTGGCAATCCGCAGAATATTTTGCTGTGGAGCAAGTCTTCGCTGACCTTTATGGAGTTTATCGGGCGCATGGCACCGTTTGGCATTCTTATGATGCTGAGCCTGCTGGTGGTCACCTGGTTCAGCTTCCCGGCGCGGAAAATTGTTAAAGCCCCAAACACCCAACCTTATCCTTATCAATTGCGTCTGTTGCTGGCCAGTGTCGCGCTGTATGTGGCCTTTCTGATCTGTCTGGATTTGGACGTGCCGTTGTATGGCGTGTTACTGGTGTTTGCCGGTTTTCTACTGTTGGCTCGGCAGGTGCTGCTGCAGATTGACTGGAGCCTGATCTTTGTATTTCTCGCCATGTTTATCAATATTGGCTTGCTGACCCAACTGCCAGCGCTGCAGCCGTTGTTTGACCAGATTGCCTCGCTGGCGGACGGCAGCGTGTATGTGTTGGGGATCGCGTTATCCCAAGTGATCAGCAACGTTCCGGCGACCATTTTGTTGTTGAACTATGTACCTTCCAGCGCCTTGGTGGCCTATGCGGTAAACGCCGGGGGATTTGGCCTGGCGATCGGCTCACTGGCGAACCTGATCGCCCTGCGGATGGCGGGAGAACGCCAAATCTGGCTGCGGTTCCATTACTATTCGATACCGTTCCTGGCCTGGGCTACGTTGGTGGGGTGGTTGTTACTGCGTTAATTCGACTCAGCCGCTCGACGGCCAGCGTTATCTCCCCTGGCGTAAGGGCGGAGAACCCCAATAACCAGCCGTCGCGTCTGGCGCGGGTGTTCTGATATTGTGTGGACAGACCGGGGGTAATGACGCCTAGCTGTTGCGCCTGTCGGGTCAGTTCTGCCTCTTGGCCCTCCGGTAGCCAAACGCCGAGCTGTAGCCCGCCGTACGCGTGCTGTGGTGTGGCAAAATGCCCCAGGTACTGTGCAAGCTGCGTCAGTAGCCAATCGCGGCGGCTGCGATAGAGTTGGCGCATGTAGCGAATGTGGGCAGCAAAATGCCCTTGCAGAATAAACTCTGCCGTGACGGCCTGTGCCAACTGGGCGCAATGGCCGTCATAGACCGAACGTGCGGTGGTAAACGCCGTCACCAGCGCGGGGGGTACAATCAGATAGGCCAGACGTAACGAAGGGAACAGCGCTTTGGAGAAGGTGCCGACGTACAGCACCGTGCCGTGGCGATCCAGACCCTGCATGGCGGGCATCGGTTGGCCGTCATAGTGAAACTCGCTGTCGTAGTCATCCTCAATAATCCAACTTTGCGATTGCCGCGCCTGTTCCAACAGGGCCAATCGCCGCTCCAGGCTGAGTGCCACGCCGGTGGGGTACTGATGCGAAGGCGTCAGATAGATCAGGCGAGGGGCAGGTAACGAGCCGTCTGGCTGTAGCCCGGCCTCATCCACCGCAACCGGTACCAGATTAGCTCCCGCGCTGGTAAATGCATTCTTGGCTCCGTTGTAACCAGGCTCCTCGACCCACACCACATCTCCGCTATCGATCAGCAAGGTGGCAATCAACTGCAATGCCTGTTGGGAGCTGGTCAGTACGATCACCTGTTCCGCGTCGCAGTTCACGCCTCGGGTTTGGCAGACGTAACCGGCAATGGCTTCACGCAGCGGCAAGTAGCCTTGGGGATCGCCATAACGCAGCAGTTTTTCCCCCTGTAGCCGCAACCGTTGGGCAGTGAGCTGTTGCCACAGCTTCAGAGGGAAGGCGCGCAGATCCGGTGAACCAGCAGCAAACGGCAGTGGCTGCTGTGGATCACGGCAGCCTCCGGTTTGCAAAATCGCCAAACCGCGCTGTGAGAGCCGCAGTTGGCCGCTGGATTTGCGTATTGGCGCAGGCTTGGCGATCTGGATAGCGACAGAGGTGCCTTGACCCACCCGGCGATGTAGATATCCCTCGGCTTCCAGCTGCGCATAGGCGGCTTCGGCGGTAACCCGTGAGACGCCCAGATCGGCCGCCAGAACCCGCGAGGAGGGCAGCCGCTGGCCCGCGCTTAACGTGCCGCTATGGATCGCCGTGCGTAGCGTATTACACACTCGCTCACGTAGCGTGCCCTTCGCGTTATCCGCCTGTTGAAATAGCGTCAGCAATACCTGAGACATAATCGGTCTTATTACCTTGGTAAAATGGGTCTCAACCATAAGACCAAAATCAGGCACTATTGTCATCAACCTTAAGGCACTGGAGTTGCACTATGAACGTCTCTTCACTGGTATTGGCTTTTCCCCCGGCAGCGGTAGCACAAAGCCTGGAGTATCTGGCGGCTAAGCTCAGCTTTTACGCCGACTCGGCGGATGTGGCGGAAGATTTGCGCAATGGCGTCAGCGAGATTGTGGTGATCGATACCCGTGCCAGCGCGCTTTACTCCGCCGGGCATATTCCTGGAGCGCTGAGCTTTCCCCACCGCTTAATGGATGAAAGCAGCACCTCATCTCTCGATCGTGACAAGGTCTATGTCACCTACTGCGACGGTATCGGCTGTAACGGTTCCACCCAGGGGGCATACAAGTTGGCCAAGCTCGGTTTTCGGGTCAAAGAGCTGATTGGCGGGCTGGATTTCTGGCTACGCGATGGCCATCCGGTGGCCATCGGTGTTGAGCAGGGAACGATGCAGGGGCGGGATAAAGCACCGGAGTGCGGCTGTTAAAACAGCGCCCAAAGTACCAATGCCAATACGATAACGCCGACAACCAGCGCCAAAGGCTTACTGAACACCGACTGTAAAGGCTGCGGCAGGGCGGCGATTAGCGGGTTAAGCAATGGTTGTGGCTGTTGGACGTCACTGTGTAATGACGGAGCGTGGCCAGCCTTGTCAAGACGGCGGGTAAACAGTTGCTGGATCACGTCGTTTAGCTGCGCGTGGGTCAACGGCGTATTGAGGCTGCCGTTAAAGCGGTTCTGGCAATAGTCATTGAGCTGTTGCTGCTCCTGCTGGTCTGCTGGCTGTTTCAATACCGCCAGCAGGTTTTGCAGCGTCGGCGCCGTTTGCGGGCTGAGCGCCAATTTCACCTGCATAAACTGACTGAGCAGTTGAAAGTGGCGTGCGGGCAACGGATCGTTGATTTTTACCCCGACCAGATCGAACAGTGCCTGCCAGAGTTTGGCCGTTGTCTCACCGGTAGCCGCGCTGAGCTTGGTGACCTGCTGCTGCAAGTGCTGATGTTCCGCAGGCAGCAGCGAACGATCGCTGGTGGCCGTTTGTTGCGGGTGAGGGATTGTCAGTTCGCCGGTTCGCAGCAGGTTCAACACTTGCTGGAGTTGCGGGTGGCTCAGCTGGCTTAACACCGTATGGCCAAATTGCTGGCGGATAAAGTCGCTGACCGCCTGGCGGTTATTGCCTTGTGGCAGCAGTTCGGTGAGCTGTTGCAGCAGTTGGCGGCTGGCATGGCTCTGTTGTGCCACGGTAAGGCGGTTTTGCAGTAGCTGTTCCGCCGGTTGGAAATGGCGTGCCAACAGTTCGCTGTGGTTATCCGCCCCTAATTCATGACGCAGCGTGACCCAGATCTCGGCGGATTTGGCTGGGCTGAGGGCCATGATTTTGACGATCAGTTTTTCCAACTGGGTGCGTTGGGCCGGGGAGAGCGGTTGATCGTCGGCAGGGGGCGCAATGCCAGCGGTAGGAGGGTGATCGGCTGCGCCAGGAGCGCCAGGTCCACTTAATGGTTGCATATCACCAGTCCTTCGCAGTGTATAGAGTCGACATACCCGGCGAAAAGCACAGGCTTAATCGCTTATGATACCTGTAATTTCGTGCCATCAATACCGCCGCCAGACATTTCTTTACAGGCCAATCGTTGCTTATCCTATTTGCGCCGCTAAGATAGGCGCAGATACGGCATTGAGGGCGTGATGATAAATCGGCAGCGGATTGCAAAATGGTTTTTAACCCTGGCTTGCCTGGTGGTACTGACGTGCCTCACCCAGCGCATGGCGGGCTTGCATACCTTGCAGCTGGCCCTTGGCCTGCCCACTGTCAGCGTTAGCCAATCCTCGGCCAGCGGTGATGAAGAGGCCACCACCACGACCCCTTGTGAGCTGAGTGCCAAATCGCTGTTGGCTTCTCCACCGGTGATGTTTGAAAACGTGCTGTTTGGCCTGGGGATGTTGCTGGTCCTGCTGGCTCCGATCATTGCTCCACGCCTGCCGTACCCTCCTATACGCGTTATTTCCCCCACCACCCTCAGGGTGCATCTGCGATTATGCGTGTTCCGTGAATGAGTTAATCCCTCGTCAAACCGAGTGACTAATTTATTTATGGAGAACAACTATGTGGAATATCATCAGGCTGGCGTTGGCTTGCCTGTTAGTGCTTTGGCTACCTGCGACACAGGCAGCGGATAGCGGCTGGCTGCAAAGCCCGCAGAACGATCATGCGCAAGTCAGGCTGCGTGCCGACGCCAGCAACGGGGACGAAACCCGTGTGCTGCTCGCTGTTGAGCTGGAAAAAGGATGGAAAACCTACTGGCGCTCACCAGGGGAAGGGGGCATTGCGCCGGCTATCACCTGGCAGGGCAACCCACCACCGGCAACCTGGTTCTGGCCAACGCCGCAGCGCTTTGACGTGGCAGGGATCTCGACGCAGGGCTATCAGCAGCGGGTTACGCTGCCCATCGTGTTAAAGGGGGCTGCGCCGCAGCAACTGGCGGGAACGCTTACCTTATCCACCTGTAGCAATGTCTGTATCCTCACTGACTATCCGTTCAAACTGGATCTCACCACCCCGGCTGGTCCGCAGTTCAATCACGACTTTGCTCAGGCGATGGGGCAGGTGCCGATTGCCAACGGGCTGGTGGACAGCCTGCGCGCCGGTTATCACAACGGCGAGTTGCAGATTAGCGCGGAACGTAGTGCGGGTTGGCAGCAGCCTGAGCTGTTCTTTGATACGGTGGCGGGGGCCGATTTAGGCAAGCCAACGGTCAGCAGTGATGGCGAGAAACTGCAAGCGCGAGTTCCCGTGAGTGATGGCTGGGGAGACGCAGCACCGGATCTGCGCGGTAAACAGCTGCGGCTGGTTATCAGCGATGCTGGGATCGCTCAGGAGGCTACGCTGACCATTGGCGGGCCGCTTGTTTTACCCTCCAGCGCAGCTTTCCCCTTGTGGCAAGCGGTGTTGATGGCGTTAGCGGGCGGTTTCATTCTTAACCTGATGCCTTGTGTGCTGCCGGTGCTGGGGATGAAGCTAGGCTCCATCTTACAGGTCGAACAGCGCGATCGGCGTAGCGTGCGTTGGCAATTTCTGGCCTCTTCCTTGGGGATCGTAGTGTCATTCATGGCGCTGGCCTTGTTGATGACGCTGCTGCGCCTGAGCAATCACGCGCTGGGCTGGGGGATCCAATTCCAAAACCCGTGGTTTATCGGTTTTATGGTGCTGGTGACGCTGCTGTTCAGCGCCAATCTGTTCGGCCTGTTCCACCTGCAACTCTCTTCCTCGTTGAATACCAAGCTGGCCACTCATAACGGGCGTGGCTTGAGCGGTCATTTCTGGCAAGGAGCGTTTGCCACGCTGCTGGCAACGCCTTGCTCGGCACCTTTCCTGGGAACGGCAGTCGCCTTTGCATTGGCGGCCCCGTTGCCGGTGCTTTGGGGTATGTTTGTGGCTCTGGGAATTGGTATGAGCCTGCCCTGGTTGCTGATTGCCGCATGGCCAACGTTGGCGTTATGCCTGCCGCGCCCTGGCCACTGGATGAATGGGATGAGGCTGGTACTAGGTCTACTGATGCTGGTGTCTTCGCTCTGGCTGCTTAGCCTGATGACCAACCATATCGGCGTGAGGCCGACTCTGATTGTCGGTGCCATCTTGCTGCTTGGTTTATTGCTGGCGGTGTGGCAACGGTTAGGTGCCCGGTCAGCGGGGATCGCGGCGGCAAGCGTGCTGGTGGTAGGCGGTTTGGCATTGCTGGTGGGATCGTTGACGGCCAACCAGTGGCGACAGCCGTTACACGACAACATCGCCTGGCAACCGCTTTCTGAGCAGGCGATTGTGCAGGCGTTGGCCGACAACAAGCGGGTGTTTGTCGACGTGACCGCCGACTGGTGCGTAACCTGCAAGGCTAATAAATACAACGTATTGCTGCGCGACGAGGTGCAAAAAGCACTGACCGCCGGGGATGTGGTGGCGTTGCGCGGTGATTGGAGCCGCCCGTCGGAAACCATCTCGGCCTTCCTGCAACAGCGCGGCAGCGTTGCCGTTCCCTTTAACCAAATCTATGGCCCCGGCTCGCCAGACGGCGAAGTGCTGTCACCGCTGCTCACCCGCGAAGCCGTTCTGCAAGCCCTGTCTACTGCCAAAGGAAACCAATAATGAACAAGTTACTGATGTTACTGCTGCTGATTGTCACCCCGGTCTGGGCTGCGGCTCCTTTCACCGCCGAGCAGGAAGTGCGGATCAAAGAGCTGATCCGCGAAACGCTGGTCTCTAACCCGGATATTCTGGCGGAAGCGGTTAACGCCTGGCAGCAGCAAACCAACGGCCAACAACTCGGCCAGGCGATTGAGCAAAATAGCAAAATCCTGTTTGACGATCCTGCCAGCCCAAGATTGGGGCCCAAGAATGCCAAGCTGACTCTGGTGGCTTTCACCGATTACAACTGCCCGTACTGTAAGCAGTTTGATCCGATGTTGGAGAAGATCGTCAGCAAATATCCCGATGTGGCGCTGGTGGTGAAACTGCTGCCGTTCAAAGGGGAAAGCTCGATCGCCTCATCACGGGTGGCGTTGACGGCTTGGGAACAGCATCCTGAACAGTTCTGGTCGTTGCATCAGCGCCTGATGGCAAAAAAAGGCTTTCATGACAATGCCAGCATCGCCGCAGCGCAAGAGAAAACTGGCGTTAAGCCGGTTGCTCCCAGCGAGCAGAGTATGACCTCGCTGCGCACCAATATGCAGTTGGCGGAACAGTTTGGCGTGCAGGGAACGCCGGCCACCTTGATTGGCGATCAGATGCTGCCGGGCGCGGTGTCTTATGAGGATCTGGAAGCGCTAGTGAAGCAGCAATTGGCGAAGGTAAAAAATGGCTAGGTTGCGGCGCTGGGCGCGCGAACTGCTGATTTTGCTGTTGCTCGTGCTGGGGGCGATGTTCGCCATGGATTGGTGGCGGGCCCCGCAGGCTCCCTTGACCTTTGACCAACAGATGCTGGAAACCCTGGACGGAGAGCCGGTGTCGTTGGCGCAGCTCAGCCAGGATAAGCCTTTGTTGGTCTATTTCTGGGCCAGTTGGTGCGGGGTTTGTCGCTTTACCACGCCTTACGTGGCCAAGCTGGTAGCAAACGGCGCTAATGTGATGACCGTGGCGCTGCGTTCGGGCAATGACCAGCAGGTTGAACAGTGGTTGGCGGCTAAGAAGCTGCAAATGCCGGTGGTTAACGATGAGCAGGGCAAGCTGTCGGCGCAGTGGCAGATTGGCGTGACGCCGACCCTTGTGGTGATCTCTCAAGGCAAGGTGGTGCAGAGCACCACCGGCTGGACCAGCTATTGGGGCATGAAACTGCGGCTCTGGTGGGCCAGCGTTTAATTCCCCATAACCTTAACAATCGCCCGGCAAAGCCGGGCGATCCCTTCGGTAATCAACTCCGGCGTATTGGCGGCAAAATTCAACCGCAAACCATGTGCACCGTGCTGCTCCTCAACATAAAAGCATTCGCCACGGGCAAAGGTGACACCCTGTTGCCAGGCTATTGGCATCAACGTTGTGGTGCTTACGGCAGGTGGCAATTCCAGCCAGATAAACAGCCCTCCCGCTGGGATTTCAAACCGACAGCCCGGTGGCAGGTGCTCGCTTAATGCAGCCACCATAGCATCACGGTGCTGGCGGTATATCCTTCCCGCCCGACGCAGTTGCTTGTCGTAGCTGCCAACGGTGACAAAGGCGTCCAGTGCGCGCTGGATCAGGTTGGAACTGGTAAAGCTGTCGACATGCTTGAGCCGTGAGAATTGCAGATACTGTTCGCTGTCCGCTACCAGATAACCGATGCGCATACTGGGCAGCAGCATTTTGGAGAAGGTACTGACATAGATCACCGTGCCTGTGGGAGCCATGGCGCGCAGTGACGGCAGGCTTTTACCGTTGTAACGCAGATCGCCAACAAAGTCGTCCTCCAGGATCACTATCCCGGCCTGCTGCGCCAACGCCAGCAAGCGGCTGCGTCGGGCTTCGCTCATACAGCGCCCGGTGGGGTTATTGAAATTGGGGATGGTGTAGATCATTTTTGGCTGATGTCGTGCGATCAGCTCCGGTAGTTGTTCAACGCACATGCCGTAACGATCGCTGGGCACTGGAACAATGTTGATCTGGTGCAGGTGCAGCAACCCCAAAGCTTCGGCATAGGTGGGCTCTTCGACAATCACCGTATCCCCTGGGCGTAATAGAGTTTGGAAAATCAGGCTGATGGCATGTTGCGAGCCGTTGGTGATTAACACCTGTTCGGCACGGGTAGGGATACCTTGCGCCGTCAAGATCCGGCCCAGCGTGTCGCGCAGCGGGTAGTAACCACAATAATCACCGTAGCTGAAGGCCTCTTCCGCATGACGACTGAGGATCGACAGCAGGATCTTGCGGAACGCCTCCATTGGGAACACCTTGGGGCTGCCGACGCCAGCGGCAAAGTTGATGATGTGCTCCGGCAACGGAATATCTGGATAACCGTCCAGACGCGATGTCGTGGTGGTGAAACGATCCGCAGGGAATAGCTCGCTGGATGCTGGCCGCTGCTGCATGGGGGCCGGTTGCAGGTGGCGGACATAGGCGCCGCTGCCACGCCGCTGTTGTAACAATCCTTTGGCCGTCAGTTCGGCGTAGGCACTTTCCACCGTCAGGCGGCTGACCGAAAGCTCGGCGGCCAGGCTGCGCGTTGACGGCAACTTATCGCCATCGGCAAAGGTGCCGCCAAGAATGGCGCGGCGCAGCGCTTCTTCGATCTGTAGATACAGCGGAATGTCCTGCTGACGATCCAGTGGAATATGCATGAAATTGGCCCGGTCACATAAGTCTGATTTCACTATATCCCAGAGTAACAAGGCTTGGCACCGATTAAAGTGGCCTGCATAACATCGTAGCAAAGTGGCTATGGTGGCAAAATCTGGCCGCGTTAAAATCTCCACCAGATGATTATGCGGTGGAATTTTGAGGGTGTTATGTCGTTACCGTCGGGTGTTGTAGCAGAACCAGTTGTGGTTAGTGGTGGGCTCCTGCGGGGAACCAACCAGGGTTACGTGATCGCCATAATCAGTGCCATGCTGCTGGCCTTCACCGCCATCATCATCCGCGCGCTGACCGAGTATTACCATCTACCGACGTTTGTGCTGGCCTTCTGGCGTGCGGCCCTGGTGGCCCTGGTATTGCTACCGTTATTGCTGCTGTTCAAACCGCAATGGGCCTATCTGCGTCGTGAACAGGTGCCGTTCTACGCTGGCTACGGTTTGTTGTTGGCGCTGTTTAACAGCTTATGGACGCTGTCGGTGGCGCTCAATGGCGCCTCGGTGGCGACTATTTTGACCTATTGTTCGGTCGGTTTTACCGTGTTCCTGGGCTGGATGATGTACAACGAACGCCTCAACCTGCGCGAGTTGTTGGTGATTGTGGTCAGCCTGGGCGGCTGCTTCCTGGTTAGCAACGGCGACAGCATGGGCAACAGCCGTTTTGATCTGTTGGGGCTGATGGTCGGCATGCTGTCCGGCATTGGTTACACCCTGTATACCCTCGGCGGGCGTATCGCCAGCGAGCGGCGTTACCCGGTGTGGAATACCATCCTGTACGTATTTGGTTTTTCCGCCGTGTACCAATGGTTGTTCAACACCTTGCTGACGTTTTTCCCCTTGGCGGCATTTCACGGTATGGCGGGGGACCTGTGGTTTCTGTCCCAGGGCGTTCAAGGTATTCAGTGGAGCGGCTGGCTGTTGCTGCTCACGCTGGCCGCCGGGCCAACGCTGCTGGGGTTTGGCCTGTATAATATCAGCCTGAAAACCCTGCCGCTGGCGGTGGCCAACCTGATCCTGTCGCTGGAGCTGGTATTTACCGCGGTCATTGCCTATTTCCTGCTGGGGGAAAACATGAACCAGTTGCAGCTACTGGGTAGCGCGTTGGTGATGGGCGGGGTATTGATGCTGAGAAAAGCCAAGTAGGCTTGGTTTTCTGCGCCAGTTTGTTACCATTGGCCGCGAAACAACAGGGTGCAAACAGAAAATGATCATTAATCCAAGGTTAAAACGAGCGCTTATCGCTTGATGGGGCAGTGTTTTATGAACGGAAAACGCTGCCACTGACATTACGTTCCGTGGCTCTTGCAATAAATTAAGAGAAGAAGCCATGACTGAGAAACACTGGTCACAAGTAGAATTACTCCACCAGACGGTAACCAACCCCAATATCCTGATCAAGGGAACCCACAGTTATTACAGCCATTGCTGGGATGACAGCTTTGAACGTTCCGTGGTGCGCTATTTGCACGGCGATGCGGTCAGCCAACAGTGGGAGCCCCTGGGGAAGCTAGACAGGTTGCACATTGGCGATTATGTCTGTATCGGTGCCGAAGCAGTGATCCTGATGGGCGGGAATCATACCCATCGTATTGATTGGCTGAGCCTGTATCCCTTTATGGAAACCATCCAGGCGTCTTATTTGCCTAAAGGTGATACCAGCCTTGGCGACGGCTGCTGGATCGGGATGCGGGCCATGCTGATGCCTGGCGTGACGATTGGCGAAGGGGCGATAGTTGCCGCCGGTAGCGTGGTGACTGCGGATGTCGAGCCCTACGCTATCGTTGGCGGTAATCCGGCCCGGATGATTAAACGGCGGTTCTCTGCGGAGACAATCGAGCGTTTACTCGCGTTGCAGATTTACGATTTGCCTGCCGAAGCGTTCGCCAGCATCCAGCCTTTGTTGGCCAGCGATGATATTACGGCCTTGGAACAAGCTGTTGAGGTTATACGCCAATAATAAGTCGGGCGGGTTAACCCGCCCGATGTTCAACCGGCTCACAACATCGGGGCGCTGCATGTGCAGCGCCCTTTTTGCATTACTTGACTTCCGTCGCTTTCCCAGTAATACGGCGGTGCTTGCGGAGTTTGCGCAGCAGTGGGGGTAACACCAACACCGCGACGGCCAGCACCAACAGGCATTGGGCAATGGCACTGCTCCACAGAATGTCAAAGTTCCCGTTGCTGATGGACAACGCTCGGCGCAGGTTTTGCTCCAGCATTTCCCCCAGCACAAATCCCAGGATCAGCGGCGACATCGGGAAGTGCATTTTGCGCAGGATATAGCCAAACACGCCGAGCCCCACCATTAGCAGTAAATCGAAGGTGGTGCTGTGCACCGCATAGACCCCTACTGCGGAAACGGCGGCGATCGCCGGTACCAGGAACCACAGCGGCACGGTCAGCATACGGGTGAACAGGCCAATCAACGGGATGTTCATGATCAACAGCATGACGTTGGCGATCAGCAGCGCGGCGATCAGCCCCCAAACGATATCCGGCTGTTCGGTGAACATTGCCGGGCCAGGGGTGATGTTATACAGCGTTAGTGCGCCCATCATGACCGCCGTAGTGCCTGAACCCGGTACGCCCAGGGTCAGCATCGGGATAAACGAACCGCAGGCGGAAGCGTTATTGGCAGCCTCCGGCGCGGCGACGCCACGAATATCCCCTTTACCGAATGACTCACTGTTACCGCTGATGCGCTTCTCCGTCATATAAGTAAGCGCACTGGCAATGGTCGCTCCGGCACCGGGCAGAATACCGACGAAGAAACCGACAAAGGAGGATCGCAGAGTTGGGCCAACGCACTCGGCAGCCTCTTTACGGTTAAACAGCATACGGCCGGTTTTGCGGATCAGCTTCTGGCCCGTGCTGGTGCTTTCCAGCATCAGCAAGATCTCGCTGACCGAGAACAGCCCGATCACCACCACAATAAACTGAATGCCGTCGGAGAGGTGCACGCTGTCGAAGGTGAAACGATATACGCCAGTATTGGCGTCCACCCCCACGGTGGCCAGCCCCAGACCAATCAGGGCCGCCAACAGGGATTTCAACGGGTTCTGGCTCATCATGCTGCCAAGGCAGGCAATAGCAAAGACCATCAGGGCAAAGTATTCCGCTGGGCCAAACGCCAGCGACCAGCGGGCCAGCATCGGGGCGAACAGAATAATGCCGATAATGGCGACCAGCGAGCCGGTAAAAGAGCTGACAGCGGAGATCGACAGGGCAACTCCTGCACGGCCCTGTTGGGCCATAGGGTAGCCATCCAGCGCGGTCATGATTGCGGCAGCATCCCCCGGGACGTTGAGCAGGATCGAAGAGATCCTCCCCCCGTATTCACAGCCGATATACACGGTGGCCAGCAGGATCAAGGCCGACTCGGCGGGCAGCTTCAAGGCGAAAGCCAGTGGTAAGAGGATCGCCACGCCGTTGATCGGGCCAAGGCCCGGCAGCAGCCCGACGATGGTACCCACGAAGCAGCCGATCAGGGCAATCATCAGGTTCTGAGGCAGTAGCGCCACTTCGAACCCTTGTGATAAATACATCCAGGTTTCCATTATCGCTCCCGTTAGCTCAGCCAAACGCCGAGTGGCAGTGTGACATCCAGTAAATAGTCAAAGGCGTAGAACAGAGAAACGCCCATTACGGTACCTGAAATCAACGCGGCTTTGATGCTGGCCTGGAACAGCAGGCCAATGCTGAAAGTCAGCAGAGCCGTTGCCAGTGGGAAACCGAGCCACTCGAATCCCCAGGCGTACAGCACCAGCGTGATCACCAGCACCAGCAGGCGTTGCAGCACGTTTTTATGTGGCCACTCGACTAACTGTGGCCGACGCAACAGCAGCAATGCGGCACACAGGGCCATCAGGCTCAGGATGGCCAAAGGGAAGGGGCGTGGCCCCAAAGGTTCGTAGCTGTATTCGCTCTGGATGCCCCAACCGAGAAACAGGCCGCCGCCGCACAGCAGTAGCCACAGAGCAGCAAAAATACGATCGCTCATGCCAATCCCCCCGGTTATTTGGCCAGCCCGAACGCTTTGGCCTGTTCACGATACTGGGTAACCTGATTTTTCACGTAGGTATCCAATTCTTTGCCGGTCAGGTTGAATTCAAACAGGCCGCGTAGATCGCGCTGTTGTTTGAACTCCTCGGTTGCCGTCATGGTTTTGAAGGTGTCGATCCACCACTGATACTCGGCCTCGCTGACCTTTGGGCCAAGATAGAAACCGCGGATGATCGGCCACACCAGATTGAACCCCTGCTCCTTGGCAGTAGGGACGCTTGCCAACTCTCCCGGCAGGCGCTCTTCGGCATACACCGCCAGCACACGCAGTTTGTCTCCTTTCAGGTAAGGCACCATCTCACTCAGATCGCCGGACACCGCCTGAATGTGATTACCCAGCAGCGCGGTCACCGGCTCGCCGCCCCCTTCAAACGCCACATAGCGCATCTTGTGGGGATCTACGCCAACTTCACGGGCCAGCAGGGCGGTTTTCATCCAGTCCTGGCTGCCAATGGAGGCTCCAGCACCAAATACCACGCTGTTCGGGTCTTTTTGGAAGGCTGTCATCAGGTCTTTCAGCGTCTTGTAAGGCGAATCGGCACGTACGGCGATCATGCCGTAATCGGTGCCCACTGCCGCCAGCCACTTAACATCATCCACGTTGTAGCGGCCAAACTTGCCTTGCGACAGGTTCAGCAGGGAACCGCCAGAGAACGCTACCACGGTGCCAAATTCGGCTGGCCGCTGGGCAACGATGGCGTTATAGGCAACGGCTCCCACGCCGCCGGGCATATAGGTGACGCGCATCGGCTTATCGATAGCCTTGGTTTCTTGCAAGGAGACCTGAATCAGTTTGCAGGTGAGATCGAAGCCTCCGCCGGGTTTGGCCGGGGCGATACATTCGGTGCGTTTTGGCGCTTCCACGGCGAACGCCTGGTTGGCGGCGAACAGCAGAACAGTGGCGGTAAGCGTACGGGTAATTATTGTTTTCATGACGTTTCCCCATCGGTTTTGTTTCAGTTTGTGAGAATCCCCGCTGACACGGGGTTGCCAAATTGTTAAAACATAAACCTTTCATTTACCTTTCAGCGACCGGGAAAGTTTACAGGATGTGATATGCGTCTCTTGTTAGTGGAAGATCACCCCGAGCTGGCTCATTGGTTGCAGAAAGCCCTTACCGGCCTTGGGTTTGCGGTGGATGTGGCGATAGACGGCGTGGCGGCAGACCATCTGTTATTGCACGAGAGCTATGCGCTGGTGGTACTGGATGTCGCACTGCCCCGGCTCAATGGCCTGGATCTGTTGGCGCGGCTGCGTAAGCGTGGGCAGACTCTGCCAGTATTGCTATTGACGGCCCGTACCGAGGTGGCCGATCGGGTTAAAGGGCTGAATCTTGGGGCTGACGACTACCTCACCAAGCCCTTTGAACTGGATGAATTAGAGGCTCGCATCCGGGCGTTGCTGCGCCGCAGCGTTGGTGTGACGCAACAGGCATTGCAATACGGCTTGCTGACCTATCACGACGAGGGCTATTTCTTGCTGGCAGAAAAACCCCTGTCGTTAACTCCCCGTGAGCTGGCGGTGCTGACCACCTTGATGCATCGCCGTGGCCGTCCGGTCGCCAAGCAGCAACTGTTTGAGCAAGTGTTTACGCTCTCTGACGAGGCTAATCCCGAAAGCATCGAACTTTACGTTCATCGCGTACGTAAAAAACTCCAGGGGAGCAACGTGGCGATCGTGACGTTGCGGGGTCTGGGCTACAGCCTGGAGCTGTGCGATGAGGTGGTTTAAAGCACCGCGTTCGTTGTTCTATCAGTTGCTGCTGTTCTTTGGTTTGCCGTTGCTGGCATTGGGTGGGATCTCAATCTACACCCACTATTTCAGCGCGATGAGTGCGGCGACGCTGGCCTACGATCGTACCTTATTGGCGTCGGCCCGCACGGTGGCGGAGAGGCTGGTGGTGCGCAATCAGCGCCTGGAGGTGGATGTGCCCTATGTGGTGCTGGACAGCTTCGAGCGCAATATGAACGACCGGCTGTACTATCAGGTGATATCCCCCGAGGGGCGGAATATTTCGGGCTATAACGATTTGCCCAAGATGCCGCCCTATATTCCTCGTTCCAACCTCTATCCGGCCCTGGTGCATTTTTACGATGCGCACTATCGCGGACAGCCAATCCGCGTGGCGGCGCTGTTCCAGCCGGTGAATGAGGGCGGGGTTATGGGGATGGCGACCATTCTGGTGGCGGAAACGCTGGAGTCGCGGCGCTATCTGGCACGGCAGATGCTGCTGGCGGCGCTGCTCAGCCAGGGGACAGTGGTGGTATTGACGCTCATTCTGGCTTACATCCTGTTGAAAAAGCTGCTGCAACCGTTGCGCAAGCTGTCCAGCATGATGCTGCGGCGCGAACCGGGGGAACTGACGCCTTTGCCAATGGTGTTGCCCTGGTCGGAAATGCAGCCGCTGCTGTTGGCATTCAACCGTTATATTGAGCGGTTGCGATTGATGGTGGCGCGTCAGGAACGTTTTAGTGCCGATGCCTCCCACCAGCTACGTACGCCGCTCACGGTTTTGAAAACCCAGGTAGGAGTGGCATTGGCCAGCGAACGGCCCGAGCAATGGCGTGAGAGTCTGGAAGGGATGAGCGCCACTCTGGACAGTACCGTCGCGTTGACCGATCGCCTGCTATACCTCTCGCGGCTGAAGGCGCACGAGCATCAGGCCGAGCGTAAGTTGCTGCCGGTTAATCTAGCGCAGGTGTTACGTGACGCCTGTTTTTCGCGGCTGCCGCAGGCCCGCAGCAAGCAGATCGATCTTGGCTACGAAGGAGCGGGAGTGTGTTGGGTGGGCGGTGAGGCGTTGCTGTTGGCGGAGCTTTGCGCCAACCTGTTGGATAACGCACTGAAATACACGCCAGCCAAGGGGATTGTGACCGCCCGTTTATTGATGGTGGATGGGCAGGGACTGTTAGAGATAGAAGACAGCGGGCCAGGCATTGCTCAGGATCAGACGGTCGCTGCGCTGCAACCGTTTCGTCGTTTGGATAACGTAGGCGATCAGCCTGGGGCTGGGTTGGGACTGGCATTGGTTAAAGATATTACCGCTTATCACGGCACCCGCCCGGAACTGCTGAGTTCTGACGCGCTAGGCGGTCTGTTGGTACGGATACGCTTTAAGCTGTTGGGGTGAAAGGGGACGTATTTCCCCCTCACCCCAACCCTCTCCCACAGGGAGAGGGAGCTGTTAGCCCTTACTCTGTTGGGAGAAAGAAGATCATCTCAGCAAAATTTGAGCGCCTCTCCATCCCAGATGAGTCAACTAATACTCATGATTGATCACAGCACTTTCAAGCGAACTCGATCGGTCCTCCTGTGGGAGAGGGAGCTGTTAGCCCTTACTCTGTTGGGAGAAAGAAGATCATCCCAGCAAAATTTGAGCGCCTCTCCATCCCAGATGAGTCAACTAATGCTCATGATTGATCACAGCACTTTCAAGCGAACTCGATCGGTCCTCCTGTGGGTTAGGGTGAGGGGCCGGTGATTACGGTGTTACGGTGCTTTTTCTGCGCCCTAATGGCGTGCGCAGGCGCTGTGACAAGATCACCCCCAGCAGAGCGACACCGCCACCAATCAGATGGTAGCTATGCAACTGTTCATGCAGGAACAGGACCGCAATTATCGCGGTGAACACCGGTGCCAGGTTCATAAAGATCGACGCCTTGTTAGCTCCCAGGCGCATCACCCCTTGGATCCACAGGAACGGCGCGGCAATCGAAGCAGGGATACCGGCAAACAGCACCAGTGGGATGTTCTGGCTGGTAAGCTGTACATCCTGTGCCATCAGGAAGTTCGGCAACAGTAGTACCACGCCAAACACGATCTGCGCATACAACGACTGCCAGTTGGGCAACGGGATCGCCCAACGTTTGGTCAACACGCCGTACAGGGCGTAGGAGGCCGAAGCGGCGAACATCATCAGCTCGCCTTTGCCGATGCCATGTTGCAGCAGCAGCCCCGGTTGCCCCGCGCTAACCAGCCACACCAGCCCGCCCAGCGACAGGATGCTGCCCAGTGCGATACCCACGGTGGGGGCAACGCGCAGGACAAAGATGCCAATTAACACCGTCAACAGCGGGATCAGGGAGTTGAGGATGCCCATAAACAGCGCGCTGACGCTATGTGCGGCGTAATAGGCCAGGCTTTGATAGAGCACCATCCCCAGCAGGCCTAGGATCATTAGTTTCCACCAGTTGGCGCGAATGGCTGGCCAATTGCGGATCGCTCCTGGTAGTACGAAAGGGGTGAGCACGATCAGCGCCAATGCCCAGCGATAGAAGGAGATGGCCGCCGGATCGATGGCGGTTGCCGATACTTTACTGACTACGGCGTTAATCGACCAGATCAGCACTGCCAGCAGGGGAAAGAGCACGTTCATGATAATAATTCTCAACAACGAATAACATGCTGGCTAGTCTACCCGTGTCCGGTTTATTATATATAGTCAAAATCAGACAGCATTTCGCGAAATCAAGACAACTTCACCATGGCCGAAACCCGTAATTATCCCACCGCAGACGTCGCTGCTCCGCGCACGCTGTTTTTCCGCTGCGAAGAAACCAATGCGGATACCGAATATCTGCCGCACAGCCACGACTGGGGGCAGCTGATTTGCGTCAAAACCGGGGTGATCGCGCTGAATATTGCCGGGCAGCGCTTTTTGGCCCCGCCGGAGTTTGCCGTCTGGTTGCCGCCGGGAATGGAGCATTCCAGCCATAACCGCAAACCGGTGCTGTTCCGCACCATCAATATCGCCAAATCCTTATGCGTCGGGTTGCCAGAAGAGGCCTGTTTGATCAACGTCTCGCCGGTGTTCAGCGCTATTGTTGAAGATTGCCTGGGGCGCAAAATGCTGGAGCCCACTAGCGAAGAGGATCTGCGTCTTTGTCGGGTGCTGATCGACCAACTGCGGATTTCACCGGTTCAACAGACCTATCTGCCGACCTCACAAGACAAGTTTTTGGGGCCAGTGTTACAGGCTCTAGAGCGTTGCCCTGCGGACAACACCTCATTGGCGGTGTGGGCCAGCAAGGTGTATACCACCGAACGGACGCTTTCGCGCCGCTGCCAGCAGGAACTGGGCATGTCGTTTAGCGAGTGGCGGCAGCGCCTGCGTTTTTTACATGCGCTTTCACTGCTCGAACAGGGGAAAACCGTGCAGGATGTGGCGCTCGATGTGGGCTACAGCTCGGCTTCCGCGTTTATTGTGATGTTCCAGCAGATCGCCGGCACCACGCCAGAACGTTTCCGCCGGGCATGACATTCCCAACACGACATCAACTGGCCCAGGTTACGTCGAACCGAACGTTTACATCACCACTCCAGGTCCCTGCCGGCAAGGTGCTGAAGTCGGTCACTGGGGTCGTGCCATCGGCCGTCGCACCGATGATAGTGAAATCGAAGTGGTCTTGCGCACCCTGGCGGCCAGGCTGTTTGTCAGCGTTGGCAAGTTTACTCAGGTTACCGCCTGACATACCGGCAGAAGTATCAATCAGGGTGGTTTGAGCGGTTTTTGTTATCGCAGCGCCGTGGTGTTTAACCCCCACTTCCAGGGTAGAGCCGGAGGTGCCCAACTGAGTCAGGGTATTGGAAACCAGTTTGGCGGTCAGTTTAATCGCGGTGCCTTCGCCTTCGAGAGCCACGTCGAACACGCCTTGCTGGCTGTTGAAGCGCTTGACGCTTTCAGCATATTGGAAATACAGGCTGCCAATGGGCGTAACGACCAATTGGCTGGCGGAGTCTTTCACCGCTATCGCAGGCCAGGTGGCCAATGCTTGTGAAGTCACGTTTTCAGCCTGAGCGGTACCAACGGCTGTGAGTGTTGCCACGATCGCCAGAACAAGTGTCGCTTTTTTCATGGTTAACGCCCTTGATTTTCGATTTGTTTCTGCCCGTTAGCCGGTCGCTAACGCGAAGGTTCGCCTCCTTGCGTGATAATTATCGGAAAGAACTCAATAAAGCTTAGAAGAAAAACATCGTTATTTCACCGGGCATAACAAGCTTGGGTTTCCAAGCCATTCGGTGGCACACTATTTTGTAGCTACTGCTTACCTATACCCTATGAATTTCAAGCTGCAGCTTGAAAGGCACGGGTAGATCTTTGGAGAGTGACGTGAAGATACTGGTTGATGAAAATATGCCCTACGCGGTGGATTTGTTTAGCCGCTTGGGGGAAGTGCAGGCCGTGCCTGGCCGCCCGATCCCAACCGATGCGCTGGCCGGAGCCGACGCCTTGATGGTGCGCTCGGTGACCAAAGTGAATCAGGAGCTGTTGGCTGGCACCAAGATCGGTTTTGTTGGCACCGCGACGGCGGGGACCGACCATGTGGATGAGGCGTGGTTGCAGCTGGCAGGGATTGGTTTCTCGGCCGCGCCTGGTTGTAATGCCATTGCGGTGGTGGAATATGTGCTTTCGTCATTAATGCTGTTGGCGGAGCGCGATGGTTTCTCTTTGCGTGATAAAACCGTTGGGATCGTGGGGGTGGGTAACGTTGGCTCTCGGCTGGACGCTCGTCTGAAAGCCTTGGGCGTGCGTACGCTGCTGTGCGATCCACCGCGCGCCGATCGTGGAGACAGCGGCGAATTCTGGCCGTTGGAAAAGCTGGTGGCAGAGGCCGACGTGCTGACGTTCCATACTCCGTTGAACAAGACTGGCCCGTATAAATCGTTGCATCTGGCCAACGCGGATCTGCTGGATGCCTTGCCCGACGATCGCATTCTGATCAACGCCTGCCGGGGTGCCGTGGTACATAACGCCGCGTTGCTTAACGTGTTGGAGCGGGGTAAGCGATTGAGTACGGTACTGGACGTGTGGGAGCCGGAGCCGGATCTCAGCGTGCCGTTGTTGGATCTCGTGGATATCGGCACCGCCCATATCGCCGGTTACACGCTGGAAGGTAAAGCACGCGGCACCACACAGGTGTTTGAAGCCTTTGCTCAGCATCTTGGGCAGCCGCAATCTATTGAGCTGGCCTCGCTGCTGCCGGTGCCAGAGTTCAGCGAAATCCGTCTCAATGGGCCGCTGGACGAAGGCAAGTTAAAACGATTGATGCACTTGGTGTATGATGTGCGCCGCGATGATGCGCCGCTGCGGCAAGTTGCCGGGCTGCCGGGTGAGTTCGATCGACTACGCAAGCATTATCAGGAACGCCGAGAGTGGTCTTCACTGCGGGTGCAGTGTGATGACAGTGCGAGTGCAGAACTACTGCACAAACTGGGCTTCGGCGTTCTGTAACAGGGCGAGCATAAGGTTGCCTTAAGGCAATTGGCGGTAAAGTTTATCGGGCGGTGAGTGCATCGCCCGTTTGCATTTGAATCAAATACTCTGGAGAAACCCAATGTCTGACGGCTGGAATATCGCTGTGCTCGGTGCCACTGGCGCAGTAGGTGAAGCGTTGCTGGAATTGCTACAGGAACGCCAGTTCCCGGTGGGTGAACTCTTTCCTTTAGCCAGCGAGCGCAGTGCTGGTGCGACGGTGCGTTTCAACGGCAAATCCTTGCTGGTGGAAAATGTAGAAGAATTCGACTGGTCGCAGGCGCAACTGGCGTTCTTTGTTGCCGGTAGCGAAGCCGCTGCCCGTTACGCCGATGATGCGGGCAACATGGGCTGCCTGGTGATCGACACCAGCGGCCATTTTGCCCTGGAGCCGGACGTGCCGTTGGTGGTGCCTGGCGTTAACCCGCAGGTGCTGGCGGATTATCGCAACCGCAATATCGTGGCAGTGGCCGACAGCATGGTGAGCCAGCTGTTGACGGCGATTAAGCCGCTGACCGAACAGGCCGGGCTTTCCCGTTTGCACGTCACTACGTTGATGTCGGTTTCGGCTCGCGGCAAGGTCGCGGTGGACGATCTGGCAGGCCAGAGTGCGCGTCTGCTGAACGGCATCCCCGCAGAGCCGGGCGTGTTCGCCAAGCAGTTGGCGTTTAACCTGCTGCCATTGATGACCGATGAGCAGGGCAGCGTGCGTGAAGAGCGTCTGATCGTCGATCAGGTGCGTAAAGTGTTGCAGGATGAAGGGCTGCCGATTTCGGTGAGCTGCGTTCAGTCGCCAGTGTTCTACGGCCACGCACAAGTGGTGCATCTGGAAGCGCTGCGCCCAATCGCGGCAGAAGAAGCTCGCCACGAGCTGGAGCAAGCTGAAGATATCCAACTGAGCGAAGAAGACGACTATCCAACTCAGGTTACCGAAGCTTCCGGCAGCGATATGCTGAGTATTGGCTGTCTGCGCAATGATTATGGTATCCCCGAGATGCTGCAGTTCTGGTCGGTGGCCGATAACGTGCGCTTTGGCGGCGCGTTGATGGCGATCGAAACCGCTGAACGGCTGTTGCAGGAGCAGATGTACTGATGTCCGAGGTGGAGTTGCCAACCCAGCCAATGCTGAAAATTGCGCTGGGGATCGAGTATGACGGCAGCCGTTATTACGGTTGGCAGCGTCAGCAAGAGGTTACCAGCGTCCAGGCTTGCCTGGAAAAAGCGTTAAGCAAGGTGGCGGATGCGCCGATCGGCGTATTCTGCGCCGGGCGAACCGATGCCGGAGTGCATGCCACTGGGCAGGTGGTGCATTTCGAAACCGCCGCACAGCGCAAAGACGCCGCCTGGACGATGGGGGTGAACAGCCATTTGCCACCGGATATCGCGGTACGCTGGGTGAAAGAGGTCAGCAGCGATTTTCATGCTCGCTTCAGCGCTACCGCGCGGCGTTATCGCTACATTATTTATAATCACCGCTATCGCCCGGCGGTCTTGCAGCAGGGGATGACGCACTTTTATCATCCGCTGGACGCCGATCGCATGCATCGTGCCGCACAGGCCCTGCTGGGGGAAAACGATTTTACCTCCTTCCGGGCGGTGCAATGCCAGTCACGCACGCCGTGGCGAAACGTAAAACACGTTAAGGTTTCGCGCTATGGCGAATATATCGTGGTAGATATAAAGGCCAACGCCTTTGTCCATCATATGGTGCGCAACATTGTTGGCAGCCTGATTGAGATTGGCTGTGGCAATCAGGATGAGAACTGGATGGGCGAACTGTTGGCGCTCAAAGATCGCAGCCTGGCGGCCGCTACCGCACGGGCCGAAGGACTGTACCTGGTTGCGGTTGATTATCCCGAGTCGTTTGCCTTACCCCGGCCGCCGATGGGGCCGCTGTTTTTAGCCGACGATTAACTGGCAGGCTGGCAGATTAATACGTTATTTACTGGTGCCAACGCCGGGTGAGAGAGACACCTGGTCAATTGAGAGAGTTTATGGACATCATCAAGTTTCTGATTGATTTTATTTTGCATATTGATGTGCACCTGGCAGAACTGGTCGCGCAATACGGTATGTGGGTTTACTGTATTCTGTTCCTGATCCTGTTTTGTGAAACCGGGCTGGTGGTTACGCCGTTCCTGCCGGGGGATTCTCTGCTGTTTGTCGCTGGTGCGCTGGCCGCGTTACCTTCGAACGATCTCAACGTGCATACCATGGTGGCATTGATGGTGATTGCAGCGGTGATTGGCGATGCCGTCAACTACACTATTGGTCGGCTGTTCGGCGAAAAGCTGTTCAGCAACCCGAACTCGAAAATTTTCCGTCGTAGCTATCTGGACAAAACCCACCAGTTCTACGAAAAACACGGCGGAAAAACCATTATTCTGGCGCGATTTGTGCCGATCGTGCGCACCTTTGCGCCGTTCGTGGCCGGCATGGGGCATATGTCCTATCGCCACTTTGCTGCCTATAACGTGATTGGTGCGCTACTTTGGGTGCTGCTGTTCACTTATGCTGGCTACCTGTTTGGCGACTTGCCGATCGTGCAGGAAAACTTGAAGTTGTTGATTGTTGGCATCATCCTGGTTTCAATTCTGCCGGGCATTATTGAAATCTGGCGCCATAAACGTGCGGCTGCCCGCCAACAAAAACAGTAAAAACACCGCTTAACCTGTCGGTTCGACCAGTTTTTTGTCCACACAATCGGGCCGATATGGTTTAATGAGCGACATTTATGGTCTGTTCCCGCGAACGACCCTGAAGCCAATGCCTTGGTAGCGCACCTGTTGCGCTGAGCTCGGCATTTTTGCATTGGGTGTGTTCCGGGAGGATTGTTAAGGCATGAACAGCGGACTAGGGTCTGCCAGGTTCAAACAGAAAGGTCATCGATGAGCTGGATTGAACGAATTCTCAACAAAAGCAATGTTACGCAAACCCGTAAGGTGAGCATTCCTGAAGGGGTCTGGACCAAATGCGATAGCTGTGGTCAGGTTCTTTACCGTGCCGAACTGGAGCGTAACCTTGAGGTCTGCCCCAAGTGCGACCACCACATGCGCATGTCAGCCCGTATGCGTCTGCATACCTTGCTGGATGAAGGCAGTGAAGTGGAACTGGGCAGCGAACTGGAGCCGAAAGACGTTCTGAAGTTCAAGGATTCCAAAAAGTACAAAGATCGTCTGGTTGCCGCACAGAAAGCAACCGGCGAGAAAGACGCGCTGGTGGTGATGAAGGGCACGCTGTATGGCATGCCGATCGTCGCGGCCTCCTTCGAATTCGCCTTTATCGGTGGTTCTATGTCTTCCGTGGTCGGTGCGCGCTTTGTGCGTGCGGTTGAGCAGGCGTTGGAAGATAACTGCCCGCTGGTGTGCTTCTCTGCCAGTGGCGGTGCGCGTATGCAGGAAGCGCTGATGTCGCTGATGCAGATGGCGAAAACCAGCGCCGCGTTGGCCAAGCTGCAAGAGCGTGGCCTGCCGTATATTTCGGTACTGACCGATCCAACCATGGGTGGCGTATCCGCCAGCTTGGCGATGCTGGGCGATATCAACATTGCCGAGCCAAAAGCGCTGATCGGCTTTGCCGGGCCACGGGTTATCGAACAAACCGTACGTGAAAAACTGCCGCCGGGCTTCCAGCGCAGCGAGTTCCTGATTGAAAAGGGCGCTATCGACATGATCGTGCGCCGCCCGGTGATGCGTCAGACCCTGGCCAGCATTCTTTCCAAGCTGACTAATCAGCCGCAGCCGCATTTCGATGAGGCGGCGCCGGTCATCGCTCAGGAAAATCAGGCCGACGCCTGAGGAGCAGACAAAGACCCGGTATAGGTGCAAGCCTGCGCCGGGTTCCGCCGCCATTTTGTGGCTAAGTTGCGGCGGGAAACGAAGAGCATCGCTTTTGACGTCGTCAGGGCGATGCGTCTTACGGATTTATGAACCCAAAGTCAGTGATGGGACTCATGCAAAACCACCAAATTCCCCAAGCCACGTCGCCATTGAGCTCGTGGCTTTACTATCTGGAACGTCTGCATAGCCAGGCGATCGAACTCGGCCTGGAGCGTGTGCAACACGTTGCGGCGCACCTCGACCTTCTCACTCCTGCTCCTACCGTATTTACCGTTGCCGGTACTAACGGCAAAGGCACCACCTGCCGCACGTTAGAGGCCATTTTGCTGGCTACCGGGCTGCGGGTCGGGGTTTACAGTTCACCGCATCTGGTGCGTTACACCGAACGGGTTCGCATTCAGGGTGAAGAGCTGAGTGAGGCTGAACACAGCCGCTCTTTTGCCGCGATTGAAGCTGGCAGGGGGGAAACCTCGCTGACCTATTTCGAATTTGGCACCCTGTCGGCATTGCAGCTGTTTAAACAGGCTAAGCTTGACGTGGTGATCCTGGAAGTGGGGCTAGGTGGGCGTCTGGATGCGACCAATATCGTCGAGCCAAGCGTCGCCGTGGTGACCAGCATTGCGCTGGATCACACCGACTGGCTAGGCCACGATCGTGAAAGCATCGGCCGCGAGAAGGCGGGGATTTTCCGTGGCGGCAAGCCTGCCGTGGTCGGTGAGCCGGATATGCCACATAGCATCCAGCAGGTAGCGGAAGATCTCAACGCTCAACTGTACCGCCGTGATGAAGCCTGGTCGTTCAGTGAACAGGGCGAACGCTGGCAATGGGAAGGGGGCGGCACACGCCTGACCGATCTCCCAATGCCTAACGTCCCCTTGGCCAATGCGGCGACGGCATTGGCTGCGCTGCACTATTCAGCGCTGGAAATCGACGAGAAGGCGATTTTTGCCGGTCTACAGCAGGCCGCTTTGCCAGGGCGTTTTCAGACCGTGCAGCAGAACCCGCAGCTGATCCTGGACGTTGCCCACAACCCCCATGCTGCGGCCTATCTGGCTGGGCGACTGGCGAAACTTCCCCGCAATGGCGGCGTAGTACGCGCGGTGGTGGGGATGCTGTCAGACAAGGATATTGCCGGTACGCTGGCCTGCCTGAGCGAGCAGGTGGACGAGTGGTATTGTGCGCCGCTGGAAGGCCCGCGCGGAGCCAGCGTTGAGCTGCTGGCACAGTATTTAACGGAACCACGCAAGTTTGCCGATGTCGAAACTGCCTGGCGTCAGGCTATGCAGGACGCGGATATTCAGGATATTGTGATCGTCTGTGGGTCTTTCCACACTGTTGCCCACGTGATGGCGGCGTTAGACGAGAGGCGGGGAGTGTGAGTGGCAAGTAAATTTCAGAATCGACTGGTCGGAACCGTGATTTTGGTTGCCCTGGGGGTGATTGTCCTGCCGGGGCTGCTTGACGGCAAAAAGAAGCATTATGAGGATGAGTTTGCGGCGATCCCGTTGGTGCCCAAGCCTGGGGATGCTCATGAAATCGACGTGATCCCACCGGCCAATCAGGCGCTACCTTCAGTGCCGCCTGAAGGGGCTGGTGCTTTGGTTGAACAACAGCAGGCCGCCGCCGAGGCTTCCGCCCAGCAGGCGGCTAATCAAACGACTCAACCACAGCAGCCTGCGGTTGTTGCTCCGCCACCTATCGAAACCAAACCGGTTCAGCCAACTAAACCTAAGCCTGTGGAACCTAAACCGGTAGAGGTGAAGCCAGTGGAAGTGAAACCTAAG
The DNA here is from genome assembly GCF_016428815.1 of Serratia sp. ASV30. Taxonomy (NCBI): domain Bacteria; kingdom Pseudomonadati; phylum Pseudomonadota; class Gammaproteobacteria; order Enterobacterales; family Yersiniaceae; genus Serratia; species Serratia sp. ASV30. Next base: position 47,257 of record NZ_JAELTL010000028.1, read on the forward strand.
CCGGTGCCAACACCGCCAAAGGTAGAGCCAAAACCGGAAGTGAAACCAGAGCCGAAGCCTGAAACCAAACCTGCGGTTGAAGAAAAGGCACCGGTTGGCCAGGCTTATGTGGTGCAGTTGGGGGCGTTGAAGAATGCTGCCAAGGTCAATGAGATCGTCGCTTCGCTGCGCCTGTCTGGGCACCGGGCTTATACCGTGCCCTCCACGCCGGTGCAGGGGGAAATCACCCGCATCTACGTTGGCCCAGATGCCTCGAAGCAAAAACTGCAGGCTTCGCTGGCGGAGCTGAATGGGATCAGTGGGTTAAGCGGGCAGGTGAAGGCGTATAGCGCGCGTTGATCCATTGGGTCTGCCGTATGCCCCTCACCCCGACCCTCTCCCACAGGGAGAGGGAGCGTTCCCTCAGGCACTGTGCTTAGAGGGGCAGGGGTTCTAATACTCTTGCTCACTTAATCCAAGGTTCGGGGAAGTTGGAATTGTGTCACAGCAGCTAACAGCGACTCGGACGATCCCCTCTCCCTGTGGGAGAGGGTTAGGGTGAGGGGCCACTGTGCTCAAGGAGGAGGATTGCCAAATCACCACTAAAAATGTGCCTTTCACAGGCCTGATGACCTAAGTAGGCGCGGCGATTAGCAATTTTAATACCCGTCGTCTTTCAAGCAGCAGCGTTGTTACCTGCGCTATCTCACCCCAGTCACTTACTAAACGTAAGCTCCTGAGGATGAGATAGCTTGTCGACTAGCTGCAGCTTGAAATCCATAGGGTAACATCGCCGTTTTTTATTTGTTACGTGGTGGGAAATCCGCTACGCAAACGTTTTCTTTTTCTGTTAGAATTCGCCGCGATTGGATGCAGGGGCGATTCATCATTGGAATAGTTCATGGTCTGGATTGATTACGTCATTATAGCGTTGATTGGATTTTCGGCTCTGGTGAGCCTGATCCGAGGTTTTGTTCGCGAAGCATTGTCACTTGTGACATGGGGATGTGCGTTCTTTGTTGCCAGCCATTTCTACCCATACCTTGCAGCCTACTTCACCCGTTTTGAAGATGAGCTGGTACGTAACGGCATTGCGATTGCCATTTTGTTTATTGCAACGCTGATTGTGGGCGCTATCGTTAACTATGTGATTGGGTCACTGGTAGAGAAAACCGGATTATCGGGCACCGATCGGGTGCTGGGCGTGTGTTTCGGCGCACTGCGCGGCGTGTTGATCGTAGCAGCGATACTGTTCTTCCTGGATACCTTTACCACCCTGTCGCAAAGTGCGGACTGGAAACAGTCACAGTTGATCCCCCAGTTCAGTTACATCATCAGATGGTTCTTTGACTATCTGCAAAGCACGTCGAGTTTCTTACCAACCCAATTACCGGGGCGGTAGCGGCTTAGAGGAAAAGACAACATGTGCGGTATTGTCGGTATCGCCGGTTTTATGCCGGTAAACCAGTCGATTTATGATGCATTGATGGTGCTCCAGCATCGTGGACAGGATGCCGCTGGCATCGTCACTATTGATGCCCATAATGGGTTCCGCCTGCGCAAGGCAAATGGTCTGGTGAAAGATGTTTTTGAAGCCCGCCATATGCTGCGCCTGCAGGGCAACATGGGCATTGGCCATGTACGTTACCCAACGGCTGGCAGCTCCAGCGCTTCAGAAGCTCAACCTTTCTATGTCAACTCGCCGTTCGGCATTACGCTGGCACACAACGGCAACCTGACCAACGCCCACGAACTGCGCCAACAGCTGTTTGAACGTGGCCGTCGTCATGTCAACACCACTTCCGATTCCGAGATCCTGCTGAACGTGCTGGCCACCGAGCTTGACCGTTTCCCGCATTATCCACTGGAGTCCGACAACATTTTTACCGCCGTTGCCGCGATGCATCAGCAACTGCGTGGCGCTTATGCCTGCGTGGCCATGATTATCGGCCACGGTCTGGTGGCGTTCCGCGATCCCAACGGCATTCGCCCGCTGGTGATCGGCAAACGTGAGCTGGAAGATGGCCGCTGTGAGTACATGGTGGCCTCTGAGAGCGTGGCGCTGGATACCTTGGGCTTCGACTTCCTGCGCGATGTGGCGCCGGGCGAAGCGGTGTATATCACCGAAAAAGGCCAGCTGTTCACTCGCCAGTGCGCTGAGAACCCAAAAACCAATCCTTGCCTGTTCGAGTATGTCTATTTTGCCCGTCCTGACTCCTTTATGGACAAGATCTCCGTCTACAGCGCTCGCGTGCGTATGGGGCAGAAATTGGGTGAGAAGATTGCGCGCGAATGGGAAGATCTGGATATCGACGTGGTGATCCCGATCCCGGAAACCTCTTGCGATATCGCGCTGGAGATTGCCCGTATTCTGGATAAGCCGTATCGCCAGGGCTTCGTCAAGAATCGCTATGTTGGCCGCACCTTCATCATGCCGGGCCAGCAGGCTCGCCGTAAGTCGGTACGCCGCAAGCTGAACGCCAATCGTGCCGAATTCCGCGATAAGAACGTGCTGCTGGTTGATGACTCCATCGTCCGTGGTACCACTTCAGAGCAGATCGTGGAGATGGCGCGTGACGCCGGGGCCAAACGGGTTTATCTGGCTTCTGCCGCACCGGAGATCCGCTTCCCTAACGTGTACGGTATCGATATGCCGAGCGCGACGGAGCTGATTGCCCATGGCCGTGAAGTGGACGAAATCCGCCAGATTATTGGTGCCGACGGCCTGATTTTCCAGGATCTGGATGACCTGATTGCCGCTGTACGCGAAGAGAACCCGGACATCGCCCAGTTCGAATGCTCGGTGTTTAACGGCATCTACGTGACCAAAGACGTTGACCAGAGCTATCTGGAATATCTGGAAACGCTGCGTAATGACGATGCCAAAGCGTTGCGCGGCCAGACGGAAGCAGAAAATCTGGAAATGCATAACGAGGGCTAACGCGCCCGCGTAGCTCACCAAAACGGTGCACCGTAGCGTTGGTTACGGTGCATTGTCTTATTCCCACCTCGAATCTACGAAGGTTGCTGCCAAACCTGCCCCTATTCGGCTATCCTTACGGCATATTTCCCGACAAAGGCCAGCTTGATGAAAAGACTCATTATCGGTATTTCCGGCGCCAGCGGCGCTATCTACGGCGTGCGCTTATTGCAGGTGCTGCGTGGGGTAGAAGAGGTGGAAACCCACCTGGTAATGAGCAACGCGGCACGCCAGACGCTGGCCCTGGAAACTTCTCTGAGCCTGCGTGACGTTCAGGCCTTGGCCGATGTGGTGCACGATGCGCGTGATATTGCCGCCAGTATTTCCTCCGGATCGTTCAAAACCATGGGGATGGTGATTTTGCCATGCTCAATCAAAACGTTATCTGGCATCGTCAACAGTTACAGCGATGGGTTGTTGACTCGCGCCGCCGATGTGGTGCTCAAAGAGCGTCGGCCACTGGTGCTCTGCGTGCGCGAAACGCCGTTGCACCTAGGCCATCTGCGGCTGATGACCCAGGCAGCGGAGATGGGGGCGGTGATTATGCCGCCGGTACCGGCTTTCTACCATCGTCCGCAAACCGTTGACGATATTATCGATCAGACCGTTAATCGGGTCATCGACCAGTTTGACATCGAACTGCCGCAAGATCTCTTCACGCGTTGGCAAGGCGTTAATTAACTAACTTACCCTCAAATTTATACATTTGTGCAACATCGCACTGATTTAGTGCGATTGATGCATCATAATGATCCTGCTTCCCCATGCACTCTGTTTCAGTATCTTGCTGGTTTTCCGTGGCGAAGCCCGAGTTTGCCGTTCATTTTGTCGTTGATTGTCTCTGGGAAGAGCTTTGAACAGAGCGTGGCCGTTCCCCGCGCTCGCTAATGACAAAGTGGCATGATTACTGCAGATCCTGTGTGTGATGAAAGTAATGCCCGTAGTGGCATCGGCAAAAATATCCATTTGAGGGTAATTATGAAAAAGCTTGTTAAAGTTCTCCCTTTAGTTTTGGCTTTGAGCGCGGTTAGCAGTGCATTCGCCGCATTACCTTCCACGCTGAAAATCGGTACCGATCCCACTTATGCGCCGTTTGAGTCGAAAAATGCGCAGGGTCAACTGGTTGGCTTCGATATCGATCTGGCCACCGAGCTGTGCAAACGCATAAATACCAAGTGTATCTTTGTGGAAAGCGATTTTGATGCGCTGATCCCCTCCCTGAAAGCGAAGAAAATCGACGCAATCATCTCTTCTCTGTCCATTACCGAAAAACGCCAGCAGGAAATTGCCTTTACCGACAAGCTGTTTGCGGCCAACTCACGCCTGATCGCACCCAAAGGCTCCAAGATCCTGCCAACCGTCGATGCGCTGAAGGGCAAAAGCATCGGCGTATTGCAGGGTACCACCCAGGAAGCCTTTGCTAACGCCAATTGGCAGCCAAAAGGCGTGACCGTGGTGCCTTACCAGAATCAGGATCTGGTGTACGCGGATCTGGCTTCCGGGCGTATTGACGCAGCGTTTCAGGATGAAGTCGCAGCGAGCGAAGGTTTCCTGAAACAGCCTCCAGGCAAGGAGTACGCGTTTGCCGGTGAGTCGGTGAAGGACGATAAATTCTTTGGTGTCGGCACCGGTATGGGCCTGCGCAAGGATGAAACCGAGCTGAAAGCGGCGTTAGACAAAGCCTTTGCCGAAATGCGCAAAGACGGCACCTACGATAAGTTCGCGAAAAAATACTTCGACTTTGACGTTTACGGCGGCTAATTCCTGTCGGGTACTCTCTATGGCAACAGGCCCGGTTCTCCGGGCCTGTTCTGGCTGGAGTGTCATGACGTGCTCAATGACGACAGGGTGACGTAAATGCTACAAGGTTACTCCCAACTGATATTTGAGGGGGCTCTGGTGACGCTGGAGCTGGCCCTCAGCTCCGTATTGCTGGCGGTGGTGATTGGTTTGATCGGCGCTGGCGGTAAACTTTCGCAAAACCCTGTTATTTCCACGATCTTTGGTGCTTATACCACCTTGATCCGTGGCGTGCCGGACCTGGTGTTGATGCTGTTGATTTTCTACGGTCTGCAAATTGCCCTCAACAGCGTGACGGAGTTTTTTGGCTTCTCACAGATTGATATCGATCCGCTGGGGGCGGGCATTATTACCCTGGGCTTTATCTACGGAGCCTATTTCACCGAAACCTTCCGGGGAGCCTACCTGGCGGTGCCTCGTGGTCAGATCGAGGCGGCTACCGCCTTCGGTTTTTCCAACGCGCAGATTTTCCGTCGCATTCTGTTCCCGGCCATGATGCGCTTTGCGTTACCCGGCATCGGTAATAACTGGCAGGTGATCCTCAAGGCGACGGCCTTGGTCTCCATTCTTGGACTCAACGATCTGGTAAAGGCCACGCAGCTGGCAGGAAAGGGCACCTATCAGCCTTTCTTCTATGCCATTGTCGCAGGCTTGGTGTATCTGTTATTCACCACGATTTCCAACGGCGTGTTGCTGTGGCTTGAGCGGCGTTATTCATTGGGCGTCAAAAGGGCCGAACTATGATCGATATCCTGCATCAGTATTGGCAGCAACTGCTGTGGACCGATGGCTATCGCTATACCGGTGTGGCGGTGACCCTGTGGCTGCTGATCTCCTCGGTGGTCATGGGCGGGCTGCTGGCCATTCCGATGGCGGTAGCTCGGGTTTCTTCCACCCGTTGGGTGCGTTATCCGGTATGGTTGTATACCTATGTTTTCCGCGGTACGCCGCTGTACGTACAATTGCTGGTGTTTTATTCCGGTATGTACAGCCTGGAAATCGTGCGGGGCACCGAACTGCTCAATGCGTTTTTCCGCAGCGGATTAAACTGCACCATTTTGGCACTAACGCTGAATACCTGTGCCTATACCACGGAGATTTTCGCCGGGGCCATTCGTTCGGTGCCGCACGGAGAAATTGAAGCGGCCAGGGCCTATGGGTTTTCCAGCTTTAAGCTGTATCGTTGCATTATTTTGCCTTCGGCGCTGCGCTCGGCATTACCAGCGTACAGCAATGAAGTTATTCTGATGCTGCATTCGACCGCACTGGCCTTTACCGCCACGGTACCGGACCTGTTGAAGGTAGCCCGTGATATCAACGCGGCGACCTACCAGCCGTTTTATGCCTTTGGCATTGCGGCCGTGCTGTATCTGATTATCTCCTACACGTTGATCAGCCTGTTCCGCAGGGCAGAAAAACGCTGGATGGCGCACGTAACTCATCGATGAATGACGGGGATCCACCATGCCTGAACAAAAATTAGCCGTCACCGAACTGCACAAGCGTTATGGTGACCATGAAGTACTGAAAGGGGTCTCCCTGGCGGCCAATGCGGGCGATGTGATTAGCATTATCGGTTCTTCCGGCTCCGGTAAAAGTACCTTTCTGCGTTGCATCAACTTCCTGGAGAAGCCCAGCGAAGGCACCATCAGCCTGAATAATGAAAATATTCGCATGGTGCGCGACAAGGATGGCCAGCTTAGAGTCTTTGACAAGAAACAGCTGCAGCTGCTGCGTACCCGCCTGACGATGGTGTTCCAGCATTTCAACCTGTGGAGCCACATGACGGTGTTGGAGAACGTGATGGAAGCTCCAATCCAGGTACTGGGGCTGAGCAAGGCCGAGGCGCGGGAACGGGCGGTGCGCTATCTGGATAAGGTCGGCATTGATGCGCGGGCACAAATCAAATACCCGGTTCACCTCTCCGGTGGGCAACAGCAACGGGTTTCTATTGCCCGGGCGTTGGCAATGGAGCCGGAAGTGCTGCTGTTCGACGAACCGACTTCGGCGCTGGATCCTGAACTGGTGGGCGAAGTGCTGCGCATTATGCAGAAATTGGCGGAAGAGGGGAAAACCATGGTGGTGGTGACGCACGAAATGGAGTTTGCGCGCCATGTCTCCAGCCACGTCATTTTCCTGCATCAGGGGCTGATTGAAGAGCAGGGGCCGCCTGCGGAGTTGTTTGGTAACCCTAAGAGCACACGTTTGCAGCAGTTCCTTTCCGGAGCGCTGAAGTAGATATTTTGCCCCTCACCCTCACCCTAACCCTCTCCCACAGGGAGAGGGGACCGATCGAGTGGGCTGAAAATGCCGTGATTGATTTGGCTTAATGATCTTGGGCACCAACTTAGGGTGATAAATTTTCCCTTTACAAAAGAGGTGTCAAAAGGGAGATGTATTTTGGATAAGGGGTCGATCGAGTATGCTGTGATGACCTCTTTACTTCCAACAAAGCAGGGGCTGACAGCGCCCTCTCCCTGTGGGAGAGGTCATCAAGCCTGCTGATTGATCACATCATCCAGCGCCTGCTCCAGCTCAAAGAAACGGAAAACAAACCCCGCCTCTTCCAACCTCCTCGGCACCGCCCGTTGCCCACCTAATACCAACACCGCCGCTTCACCCATCAGTAAGCGCATGGCAAAGGCGGGCGCACGAAGAAACGCCGGGCGATCCAGCACCTTGGCCAGGGTGGCGGTGAACTGTTCATTATGCACCGGATAAGGTGCCACCATATTGAAGGGCCCACGCAGCGGAGGATTGTCCAACAGGTAAATGATGGCATTGACCATATCGTCGATATGGATCCAGGGCAGATACTGGCGGCCATTGCCGATCGGCCCGCCTAAGCCCATACGGAATGGCGGTAGCATTTTCGCCAGTGCTCCCCCTTTGGGCGACAAGACAACGCCGGTACGCAGCAGGCAGACGCGTGTGTAGCTACTTTGTGCCCGAAGGGCCAAAGCTTCCCAGCGTTGACACAGCTGGTGGGTAAATTCATCGTGCGGAGGTTCTTCTTCCGTTACCACCGCCTGGCCCTGATCGCCGTAATAACCGACCGCCGAGCCCGAAATCAGTACCGAAGGTGGTGTATTGCTGGCGGCGATCAGCTTAGCTAACCGTTCGGTCAAATCCCAACGGCTGCGGCACAGCAGTTCTTTCTGCGCCTTGCTCCAGCGCTTGTCCGCAATTGGCTCACCCGCCAGGTTGATCACAGCATCAAAACCGTCCAGAGAGCGTTGTTCATCAAGCGAAGCCCAGTAGCTGAGCCGATCGCCGAACTTATCCCGTGCTTTGGCGACGTTGCGCGTCAACAGGGTGAGCTCATGCGAAAGGTGCAGCAGTTGCCTGGTCAGGCTACTGCCGATCAACCCAGTTGCGCCGGTAATCAGGATCTTCATGGTCGGCCTCCCTGGTAGGGGTGAGTGCTAAGCGGTTTCTCGTCGGTAACTCATGGTCATGGAAACCGAGTCGGCATAACGTAGGGCCAGCAATTTATCTATCTCTACTTCAGCATAGGTTACCCATGGATGTTGTTTCACTATGTCGAGCACATCCTGAGTTAATTTTTCCAACAGCGCGAAGCGATTGTCTTCAATATGGCGAATGATCGCCTTGGTGATGGTGCGATAGTTGAGGGCGTCGCTAATGTCTTCGCTATTACGCGCCTTGTCCGCCGGGTAGTGGATCGCCACGTTGATCAGAACATCCTGACGGTTGTTGATTTCTTCTTCCTTGATACCGATGAAGGTGCGTAACCGCAGGTTTTTAATACGGATAATGGCATCGGGTTGCTGGCATGGCATCAGAGATTCTCCGGAGGTCTGATTGTTTGTACTCAGAATACACGGAAAGTGAAGAAAAGATAATGTAGCCAGACGCTTAAAGAGAGCAACGCGGGGGAGATCACACCGGTTTCCCCTCTCCGATGTGTACACGATGTAAGAGAGGGGGGAGGGCCGCGTTAGGCTTGATCTGCCAATTTATAGGCACGTTCCGTTGCCGGGCGGTTACGGATGCGTTCAAACCAGTTGCGCACCGCCGGATAATCCGCCAGATCGATGCGCTGGCGCGGATGAGACACAACCCAGGGATAAGTCGCAATATCGGCAATGCTGTAGTTGTCGCCGCCCAGGTAAGGGTGCCGTTGCAACTCGGTTTCCAGTACGCCATACAGGCGTTTGGTTTCCTGCTGGTAGCGTTCTATCGCGTAGGGGACAGGTTGGGGGGCATAGTGGTTGAAGTGATGATTTTGCCCAAGCATCGGCCCAAATCCGGCGACCTGCCAAAATAACCACTGTAGCGTTGCTGCCCGTTCGCGAACCCCTTTGCTGAGCAGCTTGCCGGTTTTCTCTGCCAGATAGAGCAGGATCTCACCCGATTCAAACAGGCTGATGGGAGCCCCACCGTCAACGGGTTGTTGATCGACGATTGCCGGGATTTTGTTGTTGGGAGAAATGGCTAAAAACGCTGGTGTGAATTGATCGCCAGCACTGATATTTACGCGATGGATACGATAAGGTAAACCAACCTCCTCCAAAAGCAGGGTAATTTTGTGCCCATTGGGAGTCGGTGCGTAATACAGATCAATCATATGATAATACTCCTTATAAAACATCAAGATAAGATGAGCATAGATCGGTTGGTTCGCTTGAGGCTATGCGAGCATCCGCTTGGGCTTTATCGGTGGCCCTATCGCGGATGCAGAGGGTACTGTTACAGCTTATACGATTGCGTGATGTTGGATCCAGGCTTTGGTCACGCGGAGTACCGCAGATGGGGAGGACAATAATGGGCAAAATGCTTTACCGTAGCCAGCAGAGTTAGCCACGCTAGACTGGTTCAACAACCGTTGATGACGGGAGCGTGCATCCGCTTGAAGTCAGCACGGTGTAGTTCAATGCCTCCTCCCATTTGTGAAAGAATTAAAGCCCGACTACTCTAACAGATATCCCGTTGGAGTTTTCCTCCGTGGCATTCAAACCTCTTGTTGTGTGGGTTAATGTTACCTTTCAACTGTTATTGCCGTTGAGCCTTTCCTTTGCCCCAGTAATAGCAAAAATGCTTGCCCCCGCTCCACTAACCAAGCCTGTTTCGCTGTATGAAACCGAGCCATACACCTTGGGGGTGGGTGAAACCGTCTATAGTGTGGCTAAAAAACAGCATATTACGCTGGAGGAGCTAAAAAGGGCTAATCAGTTTCGCTCATTTTCAAAACCGTTCAATCAACTGGGGAGCGGCGATGAAATTGATATCCCGACCGCAGCCTCATTGAGCGTAAAAAACCAGCAAACAGAAGCTTCCCCAGCGGTACCCCCTCCTCAACATAATGAGAGGTTGGCACATGGCCTGTTAAAGGGGACCACACTGTTAGCTGCTGATAACACCCCGTTGGCAGCGGCTGGCATGGCGCGTTCGATGGTGGTGGGTGAATTCAATGATTCGGCACAACATTGGCTGAGCTCGTATGGGACTGCGCGCGTTCAACTTAATCTTAATGATGACTTCAGCCTGGAAGGGAGCTCGGTTGACCTGCTGGTACCGCTTTATGATAACAAAAAATCGCTTTTATTCAGCCAGTTAGGACTTAGAAACCAAGACGGCCGCAACACCGTCAATCTCGGGGCGGGTGTTCGGACTGTGCAACATAATTGGATGTATGGTGTTAACGCCTTTTTTGATCGTGACATGACCGGTAAGAACGACCGCGTCGGCTTTGGGGTTGAAGCCTGGACGGATTACCTGAAGCTATCGGCTAACAGCTATCTGGCTCTCACCGATTGGCATCAATCCCGGGATTTTGCTGATTACAATGAACGTCCTGCCAACGGTTATGACCTGCGGGCAGAAGCGTATTTGCCCGCTTATCCTCAGTTGGGTGGAAAGTTGATGTTTGAGCAGTACCGGGGTGACGAAGTGGCATTGTTTGGTAAGGATGACCGGCAGAAAAATCCTTATGCGATCACTGCGGGGATCAACTATACGCCGATCCCCCTGATCACTATCGGAGCAGAGCACCGTGCTGGCAAAGGTAGCCGTAACGATAGCAACATCAGTGTGCAACTGAACTACCGTTTGGGCGAATCATGGCAGGCGCAAATAGATCCCTCTGCGGTGGCAGCAAGTCGTACGCTGGCAGGTAGCCGTTATGATCTGGTGGAACGTAATAACCAGATTGTGCTGGAGTACCAGAAACAGACGTTAATCCAATTGGCATTGCCGGATCAAATGACCGGAAGTGCCTTTGAAACGATCAAAGTGGATGCACAGGTGACGGCGAAATATGGGCTTGAACGAATCGATTGGGATAGCGCATCGTTGGTGGCAGCCGGGGGGATGGTTATACAAACCTCTTCACAAAGCATTTCGATAAAATTACCCCCTTATAGGGCAGGCAATAATAACTACACGTTAGGTGCCGTGGCTTACGATAATCAGGGCAATGCCTCAAACCGCAGTACCACACAGATCGTTGTGACACAACAAAATGTCAGCACGGTCAATTCCAGCATTCAGGCTTCCCCGGCCGAAATACCTGCTGATGGCGTTGCCAAGAGCTTGATTACCTTGAATTTAAAAGATGTTAACAACTTGCCGGTTAAGGGAATGGGAGACCAACTGACTGCGGATTTGCATTTTACACCGAATACGGGGGCAGCTCAGCCTATCAGTAACCCGCTGTTGAGTGCCGTTACCGAGACCGCACCGGGGGTCTACACCTATCAGTTAACGGCAGGGTTCTCCCAGGGAGAAGCTATTATTGCTCCAACCATTAATGATATCTCTCTGGCTTCAGCTAAAGTTAATTTAATCGCGAGTAGTCAGGTACTGAGCCCGGAAAACTCCCTTTTTAGCGTAGAACCGGTAGAAATTATTGCTGATGGTTTACAGACCAGTACGTTGGACTTTACTGCCCAGGATATCAATCACCAGCCTATTAACGGGTTAACGGTGGCCTTTGAGGTTACGGGTATTCCCGAGGTTACGCTGAGCGCGGTAACGGAAAATAACGGCGTGTACAGCGCCAAACTGAGTGGAACAGTCGCAGGCACGGTAACCGTAGTTCCTACAGTAAATGGTGCCGCCGTGGAGATGAAGTCGCACGACGTGGTGCTCACCGCCGATCGCGGTACTGCGACCATTGAGCTGATGGTGATTAGCGATCATGCATACGCTAATGGCGTTGATGTTAATAAGGTTGAAGCAAGGGTAACCGATAGCCATGGCAATCCTATCAATGCTACTGCAGTGGAGTTTGAGGTAGACAATGGTGCGACGGTCCTGTCCCCTGCGGCCAGGACAGATAATGAGGGGCAGGTGACGGTGAAGCTAGCCAATGTTAATGCCGGAGTCACCACGGTGACCGCCACCATCGGTGATCATCTGGCCAGTACAGAGCTCTCTTTTGTGCCAGAAACACCGGTCAAATTGTTGATATACAGCAACGGCACCGAGCTGACTGGGCATCCTGTCGTTGGGGATAACCTCCTGGCCGTTGCAATGTGTTCAATTGCTTTGTGTAACGGAATACCAATGAATTATCAGTGGGAAGTCGAGTCATCTGCAGGTTCGGGGGTCTTTGTCGCAATTCCTGGTGCAACCTCTGAAACATTGACGGTGACGGCAAACTTACAGAAACGGGCTATTCGAGTGGTATCGCATTAAGACCGGGGTTTTATCATTATTTCAGGCTGGCCTGGAAGGTGATTCAAACATTGATTTTGAGTACAGCAGAGGAAAGAAACAATGGACAACAAGATTGGCTCACGCAGAGGGCTGGTGTCCCTGCTAGCGGGGATGTTACTCAGCATGCTGATAGTCGGTTCTGCCTGGTCTGCAGTGACCTCCAGCCCGACTTCCACCGTCAGGGGGCGCGCCCCGGTAGTGACGCAGAGTACCATTGTTTCCGACAATGCCAGTGGTAACGGCTTGATCGATATCGGCGATACCTTGAGTATCGGTACCGCTGGGGCGTTCAGCGACGCGGATGGTGATACGGCGATACCGGAAACCTATCAATGGCAGGCTAATGGTGCAGATATTGCGGGAGCTACTGGCAATACCTACACCATTGTTGCCGGAGATCTGGGCAAAACCATTACCGTGTTAGTCACTCCGCATACCGACCCTGCCATTACCGACCCGGCTTCTGGTATAGCCGTTGCCTCCAATGCCTTGACCGTTATTGCGGGGGGGACAGTCACCGGCGTGACGGTGACTGGTGAAGTTGGTGGCTATCCACAGGTTGATTCTACTCTGACTGCGACAGCAACCTGTGCGGGGGGGACCTGTACCGGCGTGACCTACCAGTGGCAGCTTGAAACTGGCCAGGGCACAAATACTTACAGCAACATAAGCGGGGCAACCAGCAGCACCTATACTCCAGTGCGTACAGACCAGAGACTGAGAGTTCAGGTAGTTGTCAGCAACTCTGCGGCTCAGTAATAAAGAGTCAGCCCAGGCATGCTTCAGGCGTGCCTGGGCCAGTTGATTTAACAAATCAGTATGATGGATACGCTGGATGTTGCATCGCAATAATCTCTTTAAGGTTTTTGTATTCAGGATATTACTGGTTCTGATCGTCGTGATGAGCCAGGTGGTGCAGGCTGTCCAGCAATCTACCCAGCCAGTCCACGGGCGGCCACCGACCACCACGCTCTCGGTAGACAACCTCAAGCCGCGGGCCGGGGAGGTGATTACCGTGACATCCTCCTTCAATGATGTGGATGGTGATGCGGAACAGGGAACGACCTACCAGTGGACGTTGGACGGTGCTGCCATTAATGGGGCAACCAGCCCCAGTTATACTCTGGAGCTCAGTAACATCCTGGCGGGCAGTGCGTTGAACGTGATCGTAACCCCTCAAACCAATCCCGATATTACCATTCCAAGTGAGGGGCTGCCGGTTCAGCTACCTAACCCTATCAATATCAAGTGGCAGCGGATGCTTTCCAGCCTGGTATGGGCCGAGTCTCCCCTGGGAGCGGTTGCCGATGGGCTGGCGGTGAACACCGTACATGCTACCGTTCAGTATCTGGACGGTACACCTGTTGTGGGCGCAACGGTGCTTTTCGATGCCGATAATATGGGCGCGATTTCGGCCAGTGCGCAAACTGGAGTTGAGGGCGAGGCAACGGCGTATGTGACGAATGTGATTGCAGGTACCACTCAGGTAACGGCCAGGATTGATGATGATGCTCAGACGGTCAATACGCTGTTTGTTGCCGGCCCAGTGGAGGTTGTGCATGCGGAAGTCACCCAGGACAATGCGCTGGCCAACGGCATTGACGATAATAATGTGGTGGTTTATGTCGAAGACCGCCATGGCAACAGTATTGAGGGTGAAACGGTAAACTTCACTGCGACCAACGGCGTAACGCTGCTGGCGACCAGTGGCGTTACGGACAGCAACGGTGAGGTGAAAATAGCCCTGACCAGTGACACGGCCGTCAATAGTGACGTCACGGCCACCACTGCTAACGGTGTTTCTGCTACCGTCAACGTTGCGTTTTTTGATGACGTGCAGATGACACATATCTTGGCCAACGGTGCCTCTTTCTCGGCTGATGATGGCTTCCCCAAAACAGGCTTTATCGGTGCGGAATTTCAGTTGGTGGTTGGCGAGGATCCTGCCGGGAACAGTTCCTATAGCTGGAGTAGCGATCAGAGCTGGGCCAGCGTGGATGGCAGCGGTAATGTGAGGTTTAATCAAGAACCTACATCGGCTAATAATCGGGTCACCATTACGGCCGAACATACAGGCAATGGCTCAACGTTAACCTATCAATTTACCGTCAACCGCTGGTTCAGGAATAATAGCCACTTCCTTATGGAACCCAGTGAGGCTGCCGCGTGGTGCAGTTCCCAAGGGGGAGGCTACGCGGTGCCGAGCTATAGTGAGATGACAGACCGAACCCCGATAGCCCAGACCGGGGCCAACCGGGATGCCAATGCCAGATTATGGAATGAATGGGGCAGCATGAGTCGATACTCTAACGGTTGGTTTGGGGGTAACTACTGGGGGAGGGAACTTACCGCTGCCGGTAACGAACGGCATTATGTTTACCTGGGGAACGGTAATTTATTCAGTTTCCCGTTAGACGGCGTAACCTATGTGACTTGCTCAACCTCTCTATAGGCGAATGTGGCAAAGGCAGCAGGACCCGATAGGAATCTTAAAAAGGGTAGGACAGCCATCGATAGCTATGATAGCGTGTACTTCTAAACTAGCTAGGGAGTACAAGGGTGCATTTTTCTACTATCGAAGACGTAAGAAAGGCCATAGATGGCATCGACTCCCAACTTGTTTCACTCATTGCCGAACGCGGTCGGTTTGTGAAAGCAGCTGCTGGATTTAAAAAAGATCAGGATGCTGTTCGTGCGCCCGACAGGGTTCAGAGGGTCATTGATAAGGTCAGGGCTGAAGCCGCTGTGGTCGGACTCCCCGAAGACATTATTGAAAAAGTTTACCGTACGATGATTAACGCATTTATTGATTATGAGATGGAACAGCACCGAAGTCTGGTACAAAAATAGTTTCGGCCAAGCCCTTGCCGAATAGGGGGGAGCAACAAGGGCGTGCGGGTATATTTCCATACAAACGTTTATGTTCTTCCATACCTTAGCTATCCTTCAGTGGGCAATGTGCGACAAACATTGAACCTGCAAGTGCCGCTGCTTTTAAAACTGCCGGGCTGGCTGGGGTCAGTAAATCACCAGGGCTACCACCAGAATTCAGATTAATTGAGGGGGCCTTGATATCTACGCCACCGGCATGAATAACAACAAAACTTCCACCCACTTTCAGCGTCAGTTTGCTATTGCTTTGTAGCGTCAGATCGCCGTTGCTGTCCACACTGAACACGCCGCTAACTTTCTGTGCCAGATCGCCCTTGACCTGTATACCTCGGTCGCCTTCCGTCATCACCAGATTGTTACCGGTGATTTTCTGATCCTGATTACCTTCAACTGTCACTTTTCGATCGTTGGCAACCACCAGTTCTTCATCATGCCCGATACTGCTGCTACGGTTGTAGTTCACTCGTTCGTCTTTCGAATTGAGCACCCGTATTGCCATGTTTTTTTGTGCGTGAACGAAGACTTCTTCATTATCTTTTTCATCTTCAAAACGCAGTTCGTTAAATCCTTCGCCTTTATGGGTTTTTGAACGGATCGACATCTGGGTTTTGCTGCCTGGCAAATTACCAGGAGGCAGATGGTTGGCATGATAGGTGCGGCCGATTATCACCGGCTGATCAGGATCACCGTTTAAAAATTCAACAATCACTTCATGACCAATGCGCGGAATGGCCGACATCCCCCAACGAGGCCCCGCCCAGGGATGCGATACCCGTATCCAACAGGAGCTGGTATCATCGTCTTTCCCTGAACGATCCCAAAGAAAACGCACCTTGACCCGACCATAAGGATCACAATAAATCTCTTCTGAGGGTGGACCAGTGACAATCGCAATCTGGGCTCCGTCAATGCGTGGTTTTGGCCGTGAAAGTGGGCGCCATGTCTGATTATTGGGAATAAACGCAAACTGAGTGGTTATGGTTGTGCCTTGCCCTCCCGATACAGTTTCCAGAGCTTGGGGTTGTTGCCCGCTATGGATAGCCTGGGTGACTTGCCAGCTTGTATTCAGTGTGTCCAGTGGATGGTTTTCTAGGGTAAAGCGCACACCGGGTTGTAGAGCAGGACAATTACTAGCCCCTTCGCCCTGATGGGCATCATTACGTAGTGCCTGAATGCGCCATTGGGAAAACTTTTCCCCGCTTGGACCGGTGTCTTTATAGCGGCCAGGATAATCATAATGCAGATATTCCGCTGACTGATGTTCATCATCTCGAGCGCGATCGCGATATTCAGCGGCCCACAAGGGGTTTTTAAAGGTGTAATCTTTCAGCAATACCTCTGAAGGGCGCAGACTTTCCCGGCGCTTGAAGGTGGTAATGCAAGGTTCATCGAGTGAGGTTTGTTGTTGATTTGGGTAGTAGGATAGCGTCGGCCCTTCATTCACGATGATGTTATCGTCGGCAAAGACCAGCGTGTGCCTGTCATTCTCATGTTCGAGGAAATAATAGATGCCTTCTTCTGCCGCCATTCGATGAAGGAAATCCAGATCGCTTTCATTATACTGAACACAAAACTCTCTGGGTGCATGCTTGTAGCGAAAAGCATGGGCATAGTCACTGATCTTATTTTCTTTCATCAAGGTTTCAAGAATTTCCAGAAAACCCTGTTGCTGAAAAATGCGGGAGTTTTGTCTTAATCCTGCTCGCCAGAGGGCGGGGCGCACACTGAGTCGGTAACGTGTTTGATGAAGTCCTGAATCGCCTTGCTCGACGGAAGTAACAATGCCATTCACGATACGCTGTACTTCTGTCTCACGCCAAATGGTCAGCGTGGCGGTATTGTCTAGAATTGAACGGAACTCCACATTGGGGCTGGCACTGGCAACCTCCAGTTCAAGCGTGAAAGGGGCAGAAAATTGCTCGTGCAACGTAAAACCTGATACTACGAAGGTTTTAGATGACAGGTTCCCCACACTTAACGTAAACCGCAGGCCACTCGCATCCATGTTCATATTTCCTTATTGACGGCGTGAATGCATCCCAATCTATGCAAATAAAATATTTATAATATATAAGATACTTTAATGTATGTGGAAAATGGCAACAACCTGAATTTGTTCATTTAGTGAGAGCTAGCACGGTTATGCCTCATAGAGATCGGGAAATTTCTCTGATAGGAAATGTTCACTTCAGGCTGTGAACAGCTTCATTTTTCAACAAAGCGTTCAAGAATGAGATAGCCAATTTCCCTTCTTATCGGCCTCCTTCCAAGCCTGGTAGGCGGGGCAATCTGTTGAATCGTGTCGAGCGCCTAATCCCATCAAACTAATAGGCTTAATTCATATGAATGGCTTACAGACACAAGTTTGCCCAAGAACCACCGGAAGTCCTATCCAACGCCACTAGAACCCTATTTAGTCGGTGTTCTCTGCTGTGGCTAGTTATGACTGAGGAAACAGTTCTGATGCGTTGGACAAGTTCGTTTGAGTCTGGAACAGGAAAGCATATTGGTGTTATATGCTTCCCATTGATTGACGCGACGTAGTGTTTGCAAAGCCCGCTTCAGGAACTTAGCAGTCCACAGGGCGGAACCGCGTCAGCTAAGAGCGAGTAGCAGACATTGTGCATTTAGAGACTAGTGTAACACCAGGACTCTCTGTGGCTGTTTAATGTAGTCTTAGGTTGCTAAGGATGTATTGCTCAAATTCTGCTGTATGTAATCAATGAGCGCTCGCGTTTTAGCTGGCAAATAACGCCTGTCAGAATAAAGTGCGAACAATTGAAGTGGGGCTGGCGGTTGTTCAAACTTAATCTCGATCAGCCGTCCATCGTCGATGTAGGGTTGGCAGGCCTGTTTCGAAAGAATGGCGAAACCAACACCCGCTACCGCCGCGCATCCTGCCATCTCTCCGCTGTTTACCCTGTAATGGCCTTTAACCTTAATCGTCTCGAATCCCCCCTTTTTATTCATAAACTGCCAGGGAGCACCTTTAAGTGCATTTACCGTGGTAATACAGGGTAATTCTTCAAATTGCTGTATACGAGAAGGGATGCCATAACGCTGAATGATGGAGGGGGCTGCAACGATAGTGCAAGGGATTGTCACCAGATGACGGGCTATGTAATCACTGTCATCCAGTTGGCCACGGCTCACAATGATGGCTAAATCCAGGTCGTCTCGCAGGGATTCAAAACCAGACAAATTTGTGACACAGCTAATTTCCAGATCCGGGTGCTGGCAGGCAAAATCGGCAACCACAGAACCCAGCAGTGCAGGACCTATTTCATTGGGAATACAGATACGTAGTGGCCCCTTGAGCTGCATTTGCCGCAACGTTAATTCTGTTTCAGTCTGCTCAAGCGCTTCCAGTAATGGCTTCGCCCGGATATAGAGCAGGTGTCCCGCCTGGGTGAGTTTCATATGTCGGGTGTTGCGCTCAATAAGCTGAAGATTCAGTCTGTCTTCTAACTGAGAAATACAACGACTCACGTTTGATGTCGGCATTTCAAGGATTTTCGATGCCCCAACAAAACTGTCTCTTTCAACCACCGCAATGAAAACTTTCAGGGTATTAAAATCAAGAGTTGGCCGCATAAACCTGTCTCTTATACACATCTCCGAGCCCACGAGACAGGAGGTATCATCGCGTATGCCGTCGTCTGCGTGAAAAAGGGGGGGGGGGGGGGGGGGGGGGGGGGGGGGGGGGGGGGGGGGGGGGGGGGGGGGGGGGGGGGGGGGGGGGGGGGGGGGGGGGGGGGGGGGGGGGGGGGGGGGGGGGGGGGGGG
>NZ_JAELTL010000234.1:0-322 GCF_016428815.1 Serratia sp. ASV30
TGTCGGCCTCCAGGCCGTAAGCGCAGTATTTGCTATGGTTTTGCGCCACCAGCTCTTTAACGTGGGCTAGCACTAACACCCGGCCACGGGCGCGTTTTGCCAACTCGGCGATCACCAGGCTTTTGCCCTGTCTCTTATACACATCTGACGCTGCCGACGATGCCAACTGGGTGTAGATCTCGGTGGTCGCCGGAGCATGAAAAAGGGGGGGGGGGGGGGGGGGGGGGGGGGGGGGGGGGGGGGGGGGGGGGGGGGGGGGGGGGGGGGGGGGGGGGGGGGGGGGGGGGGGGGGGGGGGGGGGGGGGGGGGGGGGGGGGGGGGG
>NZ_JAELTL010000235.1:0-322 GCF_016428815.1 Serratia sp. ASV30
ATTAATCATTTTTTCCGCCGGGCTGCCGCGCCAACTGGCCGGGCTTTTGCTGGACTGATAGGTCACGCTGTCCAACCCGCCTTCCCGCGCCGAAGCCAGGCCATCCATACCCGCCACCGCACCAGACCTGTCTCTTATACACATCTGACGCTGCCGACGATGCCAACTGGGTGTAGATCTCGGTGGTCGCCGGAGCAGTAAAAAGGGGGGGGGGGGGGGGGGGGGGGGGGGGGGGGGGGGGGGGGGGGGGGGGGGGGGGGGGGGGGGGGGGGGGGGGGGGGGGGGGGGGGGGGGGGGGGGGGGGGGGGGGGGGGGGGGGGGG
>NZ_JAELTL010000029.1:0-65762 GCF_016428815.1 Serratia sp. ASV30
CCCCCCCCCCCCCCCCCCCCCCCCCCCCCCCCCCCCCCCCCCCCCCCCCCCCTTTTTTAGATGTGTATAAGAGACAGGCATATCCTCTATTGTTAACTAAGATTGTAAAGAAAAATACTACTCTTTCCGCCCGTAAAAGGAATGCAAGGTGCGTTTTTATTTTTCCTCGTTTGAGAACAGAAAGCCACCAAGCCCACTAAAAAACAGCCTAACTATTGAGTTTGTTTGGCAGATTTTGGCGGTGGCTGCCTTGATTATTGGTGCCAATTACATTCGCTGGCGATGGATGGACTCACTGAATTATGATGCCTTATGGTATGCCGTTCCACTCGCCGTGGCAGAAACATTGGCTTACATCGGCTCAGTGTTATTTACCCTCAATCTCTGGTTGGTGCGTGACGTCCCCATGCAAACGCCTCCTGGCTGCATAAATGAATGTCTGGATGTTGAAAACTTGTCTGACGATCGTCCAGTCAAAGTCGATCTGTTTATTGCCACCTATTCAGAAGAAACCGAACTTGTCCGTTTGTCGATCAAGGATGCAAAACGTGTCGTTTATCCTTGCCCGATAGATTACAAAATCTATGTGCTTGACGATGGACGCCGCCCGGAAATGAAGCAGGTGGCGCAGGAGGAAGGGGTTTATTATCTTTGCCGCGCAAACAACATTGGTTACAAAGCGGGAAATCTGCGCAATGGAATGGAGAATACCGATGGTGATTTTATCGTTATCTGTGATGCAGATACACGCGTATTTCCGACAATCCTGAGTAATACCCTAGGTTATTTCCGTGATCCTCTGGTGGCCTGGGTACAGACTCCGCAGTGGTTTTACGATCTACCTGAAGGAAAACGTTTACCATTGTTGCTACAGCAAAAAATGGGCGCACCGGGGAAAGCTATCGGCAAAACGCTAGAGGCATTGCTGGGCCCATTGACCATCGGCCATGATCCCTTCTTCAACGACCCAAAAATGTTTTATGATGTGATCCTGCGTCGACGTAATCGTGCCAATGCGGCCTTCTGCTGCGGCGCAGCTTCTGTGCATCGCCGTGAAGCCATCATGCAGAGCGCGTTGCGCAATTATGCGGAAAATGTCGAAAGGGAAATCGCCCTGCACACTTCAGATATTACCGATCATGAACTCCGCACTACCTTAGGCCAAGCTATGCGGCCACATGTGGTATTCGATATGGAACTGACACCTTATAAGTTCCATGTGTCCGAAGATATCTATACGTCTATTATGTTACACGGCGATCCGGAAAAACGCTGGCGCTCAGTGATGCATCCTGATGTTGAATCCAAAATGCTGTCGCCGCAGGATTTACTGACCTGGATGATCCAGCGATTCAAATACGCAGCCGGCTCCCTGGATATCTTCCTACACGACAAGATCTTCAACAACCGGAATCTGAAACTCAGCCCGGCACAGAAATTAATGTACGGCACCACATTCTGGTCTTATCTGGCCTGCCTGTGGAATACGGTGTTCTTGATTTCCCCTCTGATCTATCTGTTTACAGGCATCCCACCCGTGTCAGCCTATTCGACCCCGTTCTATCTGCATTTTTTACCTTTCTTTCTGATTTCGGAGCTGGCATTTATGTTTGGTACATGGGGAATTTCTGCATGGGACGGCAAGTCATCCTATCTGGCGTTATTTTCCATGAACTTGCGAGCATTAGATACGGTGCTTCGAGGGGAAAAAATCAAATTCCACGTGACGCCGAAAGAAAGACAGCAAGGAAATTTCCTGGGATTGGTCAGGCCACAACTGGCGATCATCCTGCTGACGCTGTCAGGTCTGCTATGGGGTGGCATTCAGTTGGCTTTGGGGAATATCGCAGATCCTGCTGGCTACGTGATCAATATCTTTTGGGGTGGGGTGAATATCATGGCCATGCTCCCTATGGTGCTGGCCGCAATCTGGCGTCCGGAAACTGACGAAGCGCTAGAGGAACCATCGTCATGTCATTAAGGCACAACCTCCTGCAGGCTCGCAGCCATATTGCAATTATCCTGGGTTTCCTGATTGCCTTCAGTGTGGTGCTGTACATTGAAACCCACATGCCTCCGCCCCCGGTGGAAAGCGCCGCACTGAAGCTTAGCCATGATTTCCCTCCATTGCCCGCGCCACGGGCACTGACCTTTGAAGAGGCGATCTGGGCCCGCGTAGCCTGGCAATATTTTATCAATAATACCCAGCCCTCGGGGTTGGTTAATGCGATCGACAATCAGCCCTATACCAGCATGTGGGACAGCGGCAGTTATCTGATGGCCATGATGAGCGCCCAGCGCCTCGGTATTATCAGCCGTGCTGAATTAAATAGCCGCATGAGTAACGCATTGAGCGCACTGATCAAGCTACCGTTATATCAAGGGAAATTACCCGCCGTCTACTATGACACGTTACAGCTTGGCATTATGGATAGCCCGTCACTGCAAAGCCCCGATCCCGGTTGGTCGGCAGTCGATATCAGCCGCCTGCTGATGTCATTAAACATCAGCGTATGGCTTTATCCAGAGCAAACTCCAGCTATCAATCAGTTGCTGACGAATTGGCAGTTGGATGTACTGTTCGCACAGCAGTTACCACAAAGCCCCTTCAGTTTGCGAGATGTACCAAAGTGGCAACTGATAACGCGGGATAACCGTCCAGGTTACGGCTACCGGCTTTATGCCGCCCAGGGCTTGCAAAACGCCAATGCGGCCGCGGGGATCGTGCTGAGTCAGCCGCTACCAAAGCAACGCTATATAACCATCGAAGGCGTTGAGATCCCTTATGACGGGTTGATTAAAGTCGGTAAGGAGGATCACCCTATCGTGGTAAGCATGCCCTATATTCTGACGGGTCTTGAGGCCGGTTTTGACGTCAATTCGGCGGAAATGGCCTGGCGTATCGTGAAGGTGCAAGAAAGTCGTTACAAGAGCACTGAAGATTTTACTTACATCAGTAACGACTACGAAGAACAGAAACCTGACTCCGGCGACAAGAAGCAGGCAAACCATTTGCCTTTAGCGATTGATACCTCGCGTGGTGAACTCAATCGCACCGCGTTGCAACTATCGACCAAATCCGCTTTTGGTTGGTATGCCCTCTTCCGCTCCCCCTGGAGCGAAAGTATGCGTCGACGTGCAGCCCCGCTATTGGCACCGGGCAAAGGCTGGTATGACGGTATTCGTGCGCAAGACCAAAAAATCAGTACCACTATCAGTGCAAATACCAACGCTATGGTTTTGGAAAGCTTGTTATATCTGACTCAGGGGCCCTTATTGTGCCCATCTTGCCAGTCCGGCTCACCCGCAGATATCCCAAAGAACAACGGCAGCAATTAAGGAGCCATTATGCATTCGCAAGGTCTTGGTAAACCGTTTCACGTTATCCGCTTGTTAAAGTATCTCCTGGCGGTTGCTACTTTATTACTCTGCGGGTTGTTTACTCTTGCCGCTGCCGCAGAAGGAGGCCTGCCAGCCGCCAGTTACCCTCAACGACATGGGGAACTTACGCCACGTGAACACGCCATTGCCGTCAAAGCATGGGAGTACTTCGTTTCAAACTATCAACCCGCGACAGGGCTGGTGAATGCCGTCAATAATTACCCTTCTACTACCATGTGGGACAGCGCCTCTTATCTGGCCGCCTTGACGGCCGCGCGTGAACTGGGCCTGATTAATAAAGAGCAGTTTGACCTGCGCCTGATCAAGTTTTTGGCAACCCTGAATACCATCCCGCTGTTTCAGAACCAGATCCCCAACAAAGCCTATAACACCATTACAGCACAGAAAGTGGATTATCTTAACAAACCCGGCGAAATCGGCTTTTCTGCTATTGACCTCGGACGCATGTTGATCTGGCTGAAGATCATTAAAGAGCGCTATCCAGAATACGGCAATGATATTGACAACGTGGTGTTACGCTGGGATTTCAGCCATGTAATTGACGATTGTGGCACACTATACGGTGCCAATCTGGACGCCAACAAACAGCCAGTCTACGTGCAGGAGGGACGCTTGGGCTACGAGGAGTATTCTGCCACCGGTTTCCAGCTTTGGGGATTTTCCACCTGTCAGGCGTCCCGGGCAGAACCCTACCAACTTGCCGATATTTACTGCGTCTTGGTGCCTTATGACTCACGAGATCCGCGCACGACCAGCCAGCATAACTATGTGGCATCAGAACCTTATGTACTGCATGGTCTAGAGATGGACTGGGATAAAAGCGAGGACTCAGGCAACGAACTCGGTAAACATACCCACCCTTGGATGCAGGATTTCGCCAACCGCGTTTATCAGGTTCAGGAGAACCGTTATCTGATTACCGGACGGCTTACAGCCCGCTCGGAACACCAGCTCGACAAGGCCCCCTATTTTGTTTATGACACGGTCTATTCCGATGGGTTTGACTGGAACACCATCACGGACAAAGGGGATTTCGTCCCGCAGATGGCGGCAATCTCACTGAAAGCGGCGTTGGGTATGTGGAGCCTGTGGCAATCGCCTTACACTGACCGGCTGCTTGATGCCATTGAGAATGCAGCGGAGCCAGGCAAAGGATTTTATGAGGGTCTTTATGAGAACGGTAGCGGGCCAATTCGTGAATTCACCGCCAATAATAATGGCATCATGCTGGAAGCATTGCTGTTCAAGAAAGAAGGCCGCTTGCTGAAGCTTAACACCCTCGCTCAGTCAGACAAAAACTATGCTCCATCCCTATGGGATAAAACGCTGGTGAACGTGTTTGAACCTAAAAATACGCCGCTGAACCGACCGTTTATCAACCCAACGCCGGGGCTGAAGAACTGGTGCGAACAAACTGGCGTAGCCGTACGTAACGCACCGGCCTGTAAGGCCTGTAAATGCCCGCAATGTCAGACCGATGAACCTATAAAATTACCCCCGGTTTCAACATCATGCTTAAAACCCTGAAGTTTTTGGCGTATACCGTCGCGGCTGCCGTAATTGTGGTGCTGATCGTCACGCTGCTCACCCCCGTACAAAATGGCTGGCGCTATCTCATTCATGGCGGTCTGAATTATCCCGGGCGTCTCGGCCCGCTGAATGATGAGGAGTTGCGCTGGGCAAAAATCGCCTGGCGTTATTTCCAGAACAACACTCAGCCTTCCACCGGCTTGGTGAATGCTCAGGATAACTACCCGAACACTTCACCGTGGCAGATTGGCGATACGCTAGTGGCTCTCACGGCGGCCAGACAGTTAGGGTTAATGGAACAGCAAGAGTTTGATCAGCGTCTGTCCAAAATACTCACCACGCTGAACCGACTCCCGCTCACACCGCCAGGCGTACCAAACCTGTTGTACGATACCGTCAAAGGAACACCGATCACACCAGACCACCAGCCCTATCCTACCGGCTGGGCCGTACGGGATATCGCCCGGTTGATGCTGGGCTTACACATGGCGGCAAGTTACTCACCGGAATACGCCAGTTTTATAGAAAAGGTTATCTTGCGCTGGAATTTTTGCTCTATCGTTACGCCTGATGGCCAGTTGCAGAATGCCCATGCGCAGCAAAAGCAATGGCGTAAACAGGTTGAATCAGACGTCGGTTTCGGCAGCTACAGCACCAGCGTCTTTGAGCTCTGGGGATTTCGCCCTGCGCCAATGGAGAAGATTCCTTTCAAAAACGCCATCATTAGTGGGATCCAAATCGCTTTCAGCGCTGAGGATCCGCGCGTTTCAGGCGTTCCGGTAGTGGTTGAAAGCACGCCCTATTTACTGGATGGCTTGGAATTCAGCTGGAAATTCCCCGCCCCTACCGGTGCAACAGTAAGCCTGCAATATCAACGTGCTCAGGCCATTTATCAGGTGCAAGAGAGCCGCTGGCAGTTGGATAAGCTACTGACCGCCCGCGCCGACTTTGCTCGCACCGAGGCACCGTGGCTGGTTCATGGCAGCATTTTTGCCAACGGCTATCCTTGGAATACGCTTGCCGACGACGGCACCTATCGTCCAGACCTGGCGCTACTGTCCACCAGGGCAATATTCGGACTGTGGGTACTATGGGATACGCCATTTACCGACGCCCTGATGCAGCTTGGCCGCTGGCATAACGATGAACAAAGGGGTTGGTTCGAGGGGCGATATGAAAACGGTGGCGGTCATAACCGGGCTTTTTCATTAACCACCAACGCGATGGTGCTTGAGTCCCTGTTTTACAAGAGTAACTATGGGGCACTGATCCGAAAATCACCTGAGACGGGTTATCTGGATGCGCAGATGAAAGATGTCTTTAACTGGCCGAATCATTGTCTACCGCAGGAAAGAGCCCACCTCCCCAAAGCAGGAGGGCAATAACATGAGCACAAATTATGATGTGCTGTTCAACGACAGCTATGACCGGATCACCGCAGCGGATCATGGGGATGCCTTTTTCTCCCATTTCTATGCGTTGTTCATCGACAGCACTCAAGCACTTAATATCTTGCCGACCCCGCAAGCCCATCAGGCACAGCAAAAAATAATCTATAAATCCTTTTTCTATATGCTGTCAGTCGCCTCCACCTACGTTGTTTCCGACTATCTGAAGCATGTTGCCCGGGAACAGAGCGATCAAGGTCTCAATTTGCCCGCCGCAGTATTTGCCTACTGGCGTAGAGCCGTGTTGCAAACCGTGCGCGATTTGGATCCCCTGTGTGATGAAGAGGTGCTAACCGCCTGGGCAATTTTTATGGCTCCTGGGTTGGAATTCATGCGGCGTCAGGCAGAACTGCGTCATGATGTTGGCACCGAGGGTCGCGATGAAAAATAATGCTTTGTTAACCGCATTGGATGTTATCCCGGCTGGTCTGCTGGTTTATGACAGGGAGGAACGCCTGAGCTACTGGAATCGTAAAGTAGTGGAATATTACCCTGGATTACGGCAACTGCTTCAGCCGGGTATGCCGCTGAAAGCGGTTATCGATAACGTTATCAATGCCAGCTATGCCTCTTCATATCGACAGAAAAAGTCACAGCTGGCCGAAGCCATGCTCAAAAACTACCGGCAGGAGGAACATTACGAGATCCGTAACCTGCCGGAACGCACGCTGTACGTGCAACATAGCCGGATACCCGGTGGTGGCATAATCAGCTTGCACACCGATATTACCCATTATGCCGATATCGTCCATTCCGGGCAGGTGTTACATAACGATTTCATTCTAGCGGCTGAAACCTCCCATATCGGGATTTGGGATTGGGAATGTAGTCACGATCGGTTGCAGGTTAACGATGCGTTGTTATTACTGCTGGGGATCGGCCGTGAAAGCCATCAATTTACCTCAGCCCTATGGCGACAGGTGCTGCATCATGACGATTTACCGCTGTTACTCAATAGTCTGCATCAGGCCAATAACACGGTGCTGCCGGTGTTTGACTGTGAGGTGCGAGTTAAGCATCAAACAGGTGACTACCGTTGGATATTAATCCAAGGGCAAATCATCAGTCTCGGCCTGCAAGGTGAAGTGCAACGGGCCATTGGCACGCTGCAAGATGTTACAGAACGCAAAGAGGCCGAAGTATCATCCCGGCAATCCGTCGAGCTTGCCCGCGCTGCCAATCAGGCCAAGAGCGAGTTTCTGGCCAATATGAGCCATGAGATCCGCACGCCGATGAATGGCATTCTGGGCATGACTCAATTGTGCCTGGAAACCAGCCTCAACAAAGAACAGCGGGACTACATCAATATGGTGTACTCATCCGCACGGGCTTTGTTGAAGATCATTGATGACATCCTGGATTTCTCAAAAATCGAGGCAGGCAAAATCGTTCTGGAACTGGAGAACGTCACACTGCGGACGTTGATCCATGAAATCACCCGGCCGCTGATGACCAAATTCGCCGAAAAAGGTCCTGAGCTGATCGTGGATATCCATCCGCATGTCTCCACCACGCTCTACTGCGATGCGCTGCGCCTACGGCAAATCCTCACCAACCTGATTGGCAACGCACTTAAGTTCACGCAAGACGGCGAGGTGGTGCTACGCATCGCCCCCTCACCGTCGCTCGCGGGCATGCTGACTTTCAGTATTACCGACACCGGTATTGGTATCAGTGAAGACAAACAGGCCATTATTTTTGAATCCTTCAGCCAGGCAGACAGTTCAACAACGCGCAAATACGGCGGAACCGGACTGGGGTTGACCATTTCGGCCCGGTTGGTCGCGATGATGGGCGGCAAACTGCAGGTTTCCAGCCAACTTGGGCACGGCAGTTGCTTCTACTTTTCCCTGCCCGCTCACGCCGATGCGGGTATGAGCCCGGCTCGCATGATCACCGTGTTGCCTAAAGCGCTTGTGGGTATGGCAGTTTTGGTGGTGGACGACAATAAAACCAACCTGCGATTACTGTTCGATATGCTGCGCAATATGGGGTTCAAACCATATTGCGTGAATTCCGGCAAGGCGGCGCTGGAGATATTGAGCACCGGCCAGCGCTTTCCGTTGATCCTGCTGGATTCACAAATGCCGGAAATGGATGGTATGGCGTTGGCGCTGGAGATTATGTCTACGCCCAGCCTGCGCCTGTGCAAGTTGATCATGCTCAGTTCCATGGGTAACCGGGTAGACACCGCCGTACTGAAAAAAATCGGTGTATCGGGCTTTCTGACCAAACCGATTGACGCAGCTGAACTGCAAGAGACCATCATCCGCACGCTGAACCCCGAAGATGCGACCTGCAAGCCCTTACCCGTGGAGGTGAACGAACCGGTGCAGGGAGTCAGTAACGGTTACCGGCTTTTGGTGGCTGAAGATAATCTGATCAATCAACAGTTGGCGATCAACTTCATCCGTAAGCTGGGCCACACCGCTGAAGTGGTAGATAACGGCAAGCTGGCATTACAGAAATTGGAACAAGGTCAATACGATGTGGTTCTGATGGACCTGCAAATGCCGGAAATGGATGGAATTGAAGCCGTACAACATATTCGTGTCCAGGAAAAGCAGCAGCCAGGAAAACATCAGCCGATCATTGCCATGACCGCACACGCGATGAAAGGCGACCGGGAAATGTGTTTAGCCCACGGATTTGACGGTTATATCAGCAAACCTATCCTGCTTGAAAACCTGGGGGCGGAAATACAGCGTGTCTACCATCTCAAACAGGTGGAGCAAGAAGCGCCTATCTTCGATTACCCGCAGGCCCTGGCTCAGTTGAGCGACGATAAGACGCTGTTTAACGAATTGGCGGCCATCTTTATCGAGGAATTACCCGTGCTGTTAGCCAAGCTACATGGCGCGTTAGCGAAACAGGATTTTGACGCTATCCGGCGTAGTGCCCATCAGTTGAAAGGCGAATGTCTCCACTTTGTTTGCGCGCCGCTGGAAAACCGACTCAGCCAGATGGAACAGGCGGCAACAGCAGGCAACCTGCCTGAGATCCTGGTTCAAAACATTGGTCTGGATGGATTGTGCCAACAGTTACAGACTGCGCTTGCCGCAGCCAGAGAGGCACCATGAAGCAAGGTTATCTGCTGTTAGCACTTCTCGTCTTCGGCTGCAGCCAATATCGTTCGCAACCAACAACGTTCAACGATATCGATCTGGACGACACATGGCAGGTCAGCGATGCTAACTCAACGCCCAAATCCCCCGATAAGAGGATACTGGACACTTTACATTGGCAGCCATTGAAAGTGCCTGCCAACTGGTACATCGCTGGCCTTGACCATCAGGGGGCGCTGTGGTACCGCACTCGGTTTCAACTGCCAGACCTGAAAGCCGACCAGATGGCCACGCTGGTATTTAACGCGGTGGATTATCGCACAGATGCCTGGTTAAATCAGACTCGCCTGGGCGCTCATCAAGGGTATTTCCAACGTTTTCAATTTGATATTACCCAAGCCTTGCAACAGGACAACCAACTGCTGGTCCGGGTAGACAGCCCCTTTGAAACACCGGGCAAAGTCTGGCCACTGCACAAACAGGCGATAAAAGGGATACTTTCACAGCATGATACCCGCCCTGGTGGAGCTTGGTCACCGCATGGGCAAGATGCCAACTCCGGCGGGATCTGGCAGCCGGTGGCGATCCACCTCAGCCGTGGAGCAACCATTGATAACCTTCTGGCTACCCCGTCTTGGGATAAGGGGTTGGAAAATCCGCTCTTGAAGGTACAGGTGAGCTACCGGGCAACCAAACCCCGGCTAGCCAAGCTGCGGATCAGACTGACGCCCGATAATTTCAACGGCCGGGACTATTATCTTGAACAACCGGTGATGCTAGGTGCTGCAGAGAGCGACCGTCAGAATCTTATAGTATCCCTGCCACTGCTTCATCCGAAGCTTTGGTGGCCAGCTGGCTATGGTAAACAGCACCTTTATCGGATCACTGTCAGCCTGACGGACACCGAAGGAACGATGGACCAGAAAACCCTCCGTACCGGTTTACGCCAGATAACGCGTGATGCCACAGACAGTACCTGGTATTTCAATGGCAAACGGCTGTTTATTCGCGGAACTAACTACATTGGTTCGCCCTGGCTGGGCAGTATGACCGCCAATCTTTATCGCCGTGATTTACAAATGATGTTGCAGGCAAACATCAATGCCGTGCGTGTCCACGGACATATTGCAGGCCAGGCGCTCTACGAACAGGCTGACGAATTGGGGCTGTTGCTCTGGCAGGATATGCCACTGCAATGGGGATATGACGACAGCGCGGCCTTTGCCTATGAAGCAGCCCGCCAGGCAACGGACATGTTGGTGCAATTTGGCAGCCATCCGTCGATCGTGGTTTGGGGGGGGCAGAATGAGCCCCCCTTTGACTCTCCCTGGATGAAGGACCTGTTTTCAGACTGGCGGCCAGATTTGAATCGCAGTCTGGCAAAAACTGTTGCCGATGCCTTGCGTACGGATCACAGCCGTATTGTGCACTCTTGGTCTTCTGTAACCGAGCATTACTGGCAGGGTTGGTATTTCGGCGTGATGACCGATTTCCTCAAACCGGCGAAGAGCGCCACTATTACCGAGTTTGGTGCACAAGCTCTGCCCGAGCTGGTAACACTTCGCACCATCCTCCCGGAGAGCCAGTTCTGGCCAAAGACAACCGATCCTAAGGATTCTGGTTGGCAACATTGGGAATATCATAATTTCCAGCCAGCACAAGCATTCGGTCTGGCTAAAATTGACCGTGGCGCCGATATAGAAGAGTTCATCACCAATACACAAAACTATCAGGCTGAGCTGATACAAATGGCGGCAGAGAGCTACAGACGTCAACGTTATCAGCCAGTCACCTCACTCTTTCAGTTTATGTTCAGCGAAACCTGGCCCTCAATAAACTGGGGGGTGATTGACTACACCCGTAAACCTAAAAAAGGCTATTTTGCGCTGCAACAGGCTTACCAACCGGTATTACCTTCAATCGAACCGATCACGCTCGATTGGCAGGTGGGAAAACCAGGGAAAATCGGCCTGTGGGTGATTAACGACCGCTGGTTGAACTACGGCAATACCCGGTTGACATGGCGCTTGCTGCAAGGGCAACAGCAGTTGGCGGCGGGTAGTCTGCAACTCGACCTGCCGGCAGATAGCGGGCGTAAGGTCAATGAAATTATAGTGATACCACGTTCAAACAGCCCAATGCAGTTGATCACCGAAATCAGCGATCGTAACGGTTCATCACTCGGTAAAAACAGTCTGCGTTTTGAGATCTCAAAGAAATAAACGTTGCGTCAAGCCGCAGCAAATACGGGATGCCAATAGGGTATCCCGTTGTGCCTCGAGAAAAATTCTGTGTATAAAGCAATTATGGCTATTCACTGGGGAAAAATTTAATTAACGTCATGATATTACGGCCATTTTTCGTGAAATAGCTGACATCATCCATCATGGACCGGATCAATATCAGCCCCATTCCCCCCTCTGGCCAGCTAGACTGAATCAATGGATCCGGCGACAAGCCCGATGAGCGTCCCAGATCACGCAAAACCTCATCAGGGATCGCCGTACCGGCATCAGACAGCGTCAACGTCAAACAATGATTGTCATGGCTCAAAGTAATAATGACATGCTGGCTATCATCGTAGTTCACCGCGTGCTTGACGATGTTGGTAAATGCTTCACAAGAGGCCAGATCAACCTGATAAACCAGCGCAGGATCAAGCGCCAAGGGAGCAACAAAGTCATACAGCGCGTTGCTCAACTCAGCCAAGCGACTCAGCGATGCTGATAAACTGAGTGTGGTGCTGACACTTGCCATACGACCTCTCTAACGGCTTGAAACGGTTTCAGCGGACCATGGTTTTCAGCATCGATGCGCGATCCTGACCAATAGTGAAGATCCTATCCATCCGGGTCAATTTGAACATATTCTGGATATTGCTGTTCAATGAACAAAGTACCAGTTCGCCACGGCCATTGAGCGCCTTGAGTATCGACACCAGAGCCCCGAGGCAACTACTGTCAATAAAGTCGACGTGGCTAAAATCCAGTAAGATAACGTGCTTGCCTTGCTCGATGAAAGAGAGGATCTCCTGCTTGAAGACCACTGCCACCGAGGCATCAAGGCGACGTACCAGCGGAACAATAATGTCGACCCCATCCTCAGACTGAATGTCAAAATTCATAATGATTCCTTAATTGATTGATAAACCGATACGTTCAATGGCCATTAGCGAAATATCGTCGGCAAAAGACCGCAGCTGCCTGGTATGCTGTTTCTGCTGATTTTCCGGTTCACTACTGCGCCAGGTATTCAACGCCTTCTCCACACATTCAAACACCTGATTTTTGGGTAACATACGATATTCACACAGCAGTTGTTGCAAGCGTTCCTCACCATAGAGCTCCTGCTGGCCATTTTCACATTCAGTGATCCCGTCGCTATACAGATACAGGCGATCGCCAATATCCAGCGTGAAGTGGTTATCCTGATAATCGGCATCAGGAAACAGCCCTACGGGCATTCCCCCCTGGCCCACCGACAGCAGTTCACCGTTGGCACGAATAATGAGCGGCGTCGGATGTCCTGCCTGGCAAAGCGTACCCTGCCCATTCGTGGTATCTATCACGCCATAAATCAGCGTGTAATAACTGAATACTTCGTCATTATCCAAGCAGAAACGCTGGTTCAACTCCCCCACCACCTCATGTGGAGCAACCGGGAAACTTTCCCCTGCGGCATTTTGGCTGATTAACAGTTGGCTACTGATGCGCCCGGTCATGAATTCCCTTGCGACGGCCAGACAGAGCATGGCCGCGCTGACGCCATGGCCAGCAACGTCCACACTGAAAAATGCGATATGCCGTTCATCCAGTGAGAAGTAATTCAGTAGGTCCCCAGAAACATAAGCCGAGGGCAGAAACATCCAATCGGCCTCAAACCCGGCCAGTGACAGGTTATGAGCGGGCAGAACGCTGTGCTGCAGCTTGGCTGCAGCCTGTAGATCGGATTCGATTTGCCGATAAGCAGAGGAGATTTTCTCATTGCGAGCGGCCAAGGTGTTCTCAAGTAATAATACCCGCTCTGCCGCGTGCAATCGGGCGCGGAGTTGATTCTGATTGACCGGTTTGGACAAAAAATCGTCGGCCCCGGCTTCCATCCCCGTGAGCAGATCGTCCAATGACTGCCGGGCGGTCACCAGAATGGCATAGATATAATGACCAAAATCGTGACTGCGGATCGACCGGCATAGAGCGACGCCATCCATTACCGGCATTTCCCAATCGCTGATCAGGATATGTACCGGCTGCAACGCCATCTGACGCAGTGCACACTCTCCATCTTCCGCCTCGCAAGTGCGGAACCCCCATTTGGCCAACATGGATGCCATCAGATGACGATAGCTTTTCGAGTCATCGACAATCAATACCATCACATCCATCGCATTGGAGGAATGGTTATCGGTAAACGGTTGCATAAACCCCCTTTGCCTCATAAAGGCAGTGTCCAGCTCAGGTTGATGCTACCCTGGCGAAAGTTACTATTCGCATTACCGCGCCAGGGGTAACGGGTCCCTGTATAATTACTGTATTGGATCGTTATCGCACCAGGTTGATAGCTGGAGACATAACCAAAACTATAGGTGTAATCATAATCAAATGGTTGCTGCTGTTCTTTTTGCGGATAATAAAAACCAGACACTCGCAAGAAATAGTGCTGTTTCAAGGTATAACCACAACTGGTCAACAGACTGCGTTTGTTCTGCTCCAACGACGAGCTTTTCACCGAATAGTAGCGTGCGACATAGGTATACCCAACTTGGCAAGTCATGCTGTCGTCTTGGTTGATCAGTAGATGTTTTTCGACGTTTTCAGGAAGCGAAAATTTGTACGCCAAGGTCCATGCACCTTGCTCAAAATAGGTGTGTCGTTGCCCATCTGCCGGATAAAAGTGATTATTTTCACCATAGTTGCCATAAACCAGGCTAAAAGTGCCCGGATGCCAGTCATCATAGCCAAAACTGTAGACATAATCCGTGCTGTATCTGTTGGTGTCCTGCAACGGCACGCGCGTTGTCATGTTGGCAAAGAAATAGCTCATCGGCGTATATTGCAGACTGAACAATAGCCGCTGATTATACTTCTCCTGCAACTCTGTGCTGTTCGGGCCGGTTGGAACATAAATCGGTTGCCTTGACAGAGGCGAGCTGTAAGTCAATGCCGTCGAAATCTTTGACTCACTGCCGGAGAAAAGGCGTGACCACGGTGTTGTAAAGATTTTCACCGGTGGCGGTATACTCTCTGCACTCCACGCCATTGAGGCCGTTATTGTACTAGCAGCCACTATTCCAAGCCCTGCAAAAAAACGCTGATTCATATCAAGAACCTATCCCCCAAATTTCCGTGGCATAGCCTCTGATTGTGCGATCGCTGGAGAAACTGCCCATATTGGCAATGTTCAACAGTGCCCGCTGGTGCCATTGCTGCTGTTGTAAGAAATCTGTCTGTGCCTGATGTTGAGCCAGGCGATAACTGTCAAAGTCCAGCAAATGGCAATAGTGATCGGCTGCGGTGAGCATATGATAAATCGGCAGGAAAACGGCCTTGTCCGCATTAAACCGGCCAGAGATAAGTGCCTCCAGCACGGCGCTGACGATGGGGTCACGGTTGTGATCAATACGATTGTGTGAACCAACCTGTCGATGGGCAGTGATTTCATCCGCATTGGCACCAAACAGGTAAAAGTTCTCTTTTCCGACGGCGTCACGGATCTCAATATTGGCACCGTCCAGCGTTCCGATGGTCAATGCCCCGTTCATGGCAAATTTCATATTGCTGGTACCGGAAGCCTCAGTACCCGCCGTGGATATCTGTTCAGAAAGGTCGGTGGCAGGGATAATGTGTTCAGCCAGTGAGACTTTATAATCCTCAAGGAACAGCACACTAAGCTGACCTTTTACTCGCGGGTCACCATTGATTGTTTTCGCAACCTCATTGATCAGTTGGATGATAAGCTTCGCCATTGCGTAGCCCGGAGCGGCCTTCCCGGCAAACAAATGCACTTTCGGTGTGGGTGTATGACCAGACTCGATAATTTCCAAGTACAGATGTATGACATGCAAAATATTCAGTAATTGCCGTTTGTACTCATGGATACGCTTCACCTGGCAGTCAAACATGGCCAATGGATCAAGCTGAACTCCCTGTTGAAAGGCAATCTGCCGACAAAGCGCTTGCTTGTTCTTGAGCTTTAACGCCTGAACTTCTTCCACTATCCCCTTTTCATTGGCGAATTTTTTCAATTGCTGTAGCCGATCGAGATCGGTGACCCAACCATTACCCAAATGACGGGTTAAAAACATCGCCAAACCAGGGTTAGCCTGCTGGATCCAGCGCCTAGGCGTCACCCCATTGGTTTGGTTGGTGAACTTTTCAGGTGTAATAAAATAAAAATCGGGCACCAGCGTTTGTGTGATCAATTCAGAATGTAACTTGGCAACCCCATTGACCTTATGGCTACCCACGATTGCCAGATTTGCCATGCGGATTTTTTTCTCTGCCCCTTCTTCAAACAGTGACAGTGAAGCCAGCAAATGTGGCTTATCGGGCCATTTTTCCGCCACCTCGCCAAGTAATCGATGGTTAATTTCATAAATAATTTGCAAATGACGTGGCAGCAATTTCTCAAATAGCGCCACTGACCAGGTTTCCAGCGCTTCGGGCATTAAGGTATGGTTGGTGAAGGCACAGGTCTTTTGCGTAATCTCCCAGGCAGCAGACCAGTCCAGGCGATGTTCATCCACCAGGATCCGCATCATTTCGACAATGGCAAGCGCCGGGTGCGTGTCGTTAAGCTGAATGGCAACGGCATCAGGTAGCGCCGTAATATCTGACGAATGCTGAGCATAGTCATGAAAAATGTCGCGCAATGTACAGGCCACGAGAAAATACTCTTGCGTCAGCCGTAACTCTTTACCTGATTGGATCTCATCAGCCGGGTAAAGTATTTTCGAGATATTCTCGGAAGCGATTTTCTGGCCGACTGCCCGCAAATAGTCGCCGCGATTAAAGATATGGACATCAAACGAATCGGATGCACCCGCACTGTATAACCGCAGCGTATTCACCGTTTTCCCGCCGTAGCCAGTCACCAGGTAATCATGAGGGATACCGACAATAACCTTCCAATCCATCCACATAGGATTGTAATTTCCCTCAATATCATAACTCTCTTCTATATGACCGCCGAGGGGAATTAACATCAACTGCGAGTGGTGCTCAATCAACCAGGGGGAGTGCATTGAGTGCCAATCATCCGGTTGCTCAACCTGCTGGCTGTGCTGAATGGATTGTTTAAACAAACCGTATTCATATTTGATACCATGTCCTGAGGCCGCGATATCCAGTGTTGCCATAGAATCGATAAAACACGCCGCCAACCGACCCAGCCCACCATTACCTAATGCAGCATCCGGTTCTTCTGCCGTGATGTGTTCGAAATCAAACCCCAATTCAGTGACCGCCTGTTCGGCCTGTTGCAGCAGGCCTATGTTCATCAGGTTATTACGCAGAGATTGGCCAAGCAGGAACTCCATAGATAGATAATAGAGACGTTTGGATTTTGCTTTTTCTTGTAACTTCCTGGTACTAAAGAAACCATCAAGTTGATAATCCCGTATAGTTAATGCCAGTGCGTTAAAAATGTCGGCATTCGTTGCATTATCGACCTCCAGACACAGACTATACTTCAGTTTTCTGATGACGCTTTTCTTTATTTCTTCAACATTTGGCATCTTGACGTTGGTTGAATCCGTCCTCATTTTAACTCCTAATGCGTTCCTAAATTTGAGTTATTCTGATTAAAATCAGAAAAGCAAAAAATGTTCGATAAGTATAGACGGTCTTTTACTATTGAGTGAGTATTGTTAATGACGAATATTCCTACACTTACTTATTGCAATTGCTACAATTTTGCCGATAAACGCTCACTTTCACCCCATATTCCCGATGGGAACAAGTTGTTGCGCTCATCCCCTATACCTGAACGGACATGCCTGCACAAAGCTCTTACGCCCCCCCCCCCAGAAAAGAACTGAGGCGTAAATCACGCCAAGGTGAAGCTTACGGGTACACACTCGATCATGAGGATGCTCATGCAAATTTCCCTTGTGAAATATTTTCGACACTTGTCACACAATCATCATATTGATCCACGCTCAGCGTTTTCTAAAAATGTGCCGCAGGTCTGATTTTTACCATTTTTCTTCGCCTGATAGAGCTGTGCATCTGCCTGCAATAGGAAATCGGTAAGCACACCAGGGCTTTCAGCACTTCGGCAACAAACCCCCAGGCTGATACTGATAAAGGGGGAGGTCGAGGAGTCGGCGTGGGGGATCGCCAATTCCATAATCTGTAATCTTATAGACTCCGCCACAGCCATCGCACCGATAAACCCAGTATCAGGCAGCAGGCAAGCAAATTCTTCGCCACCATAACGTGCAACCAGATCGGTTGGGCGCTTAAGGGCATGGTGGATAGCTTTTGCAACACGACGCAAACAGTTATCCCCAGCCAGATGGCCATACAGGTCGTTATATTTCTTGAAAAAATCGATGTCAACAATAATCAGGCTAAGCGAAGTTTGATGGCGGTAAGCCAACGCCCATTCCTGGTTCAACCGCTCATCAAAATAGCGCCGATTATGGACCTCGGTGAGTCCATCCAAATAGACTAACTGGCGTAACAAATCAGATTGAGCCTTCAGTAACAGATGTGTTCGCACACGCGCTCTGACCGTATTCCTATTGATCGGCTTGCTGATAAAATCGACCCCGCCTTCATTAAAACAGCGAGTTTCTGTCTCTTCATCAATATGAGCCGTGACAAAGATGACAGGAATATCCTTGGTCTCTGTGAGCGCCTTGAGCTGAGCACATACCTCATAACCGCTGATATCAGGCATTTCGATATCCAATAAAATCAGATCCGGTTTCTGTTTAAGGCAGACATCCAGCGCCTGTTTTCCATTGGTCGCCATGCACACATTGTGATCTGCAGAAAATGCCTGGTAGAGCATCTGAATATTTATCGGATGGTCATCGACAATAAGCAGCTTTGGCTTCGCCAGCCTTGGTAAAAGCACAGTGGGATCCTGGTCGGGAAAATTATTGATCGTCATCGTTTTTATCTCTTTGAATGAAAGCCTGGTCCAAAAACGCTTGAGCTATCTGGCTCGCCAGAGCGAAATCTAGCTGATTGATCGCTTGACTCAACGGGGATAATACCTCACCAAACTGGTGGCCAAAAGTCGCCTGTAATTGACCCATCGCTTCCAATGCTGCCATATCTGAATTTTGTAGCAGCACCATCAGTTCGCTTAGCTCCGCAACAAGAGATTGTGCGTACTTATCCCCAATTGATCCGGTTTCAACCCCCTCACCCTGCAACATCTGACTCAATGCAGTCATCCCGGATTGCACCGACCGAGCCTGCGCTTTTACTTCGCTCAACAAGCAATCTAACGCTTGCGCAGTGGGAAGTGGCACACTATTCAATAAAGTTTCCACCTGGCCGGCTTTCTGCGACAACTGAGTTGCGCCAAACTGGGCCGCAAGCCCCTTGATGGTGTGCAACAGACGCGATGCGGATCGCCAGTCCCCCTGGGTGAACAAAGCATCTAATTGTTCAGGGAAATCTGCCAGTTCTGACTCAAACAGCAATATCATTTTCTGGTATAGCGAAATATCGCCCCCTAATCGATTAAGCGACGACGCCAATTCAATACCGGCAGCAGCAGCAGCCTCTTCCCACTGCGCTGATAGCACAGGAAGAGTCCCTTCACTGGTGGTTATCTGTATACCGGGTTGTTCGCTATATTTCCGTATCACACGGATCAGATCCTTCAGATCGAAGGGTTTGCCAATATGATCATTCATCCCAGCAGCCAAGCAGGCATCGCGATCGGCAGTCATCGCGTTGGCGGTCATGGCAATAATAGGTAAATCCAATAACCCCAGCGTGCTACGAATATACTGCGTTGCGCTTAAACCATCCATGACGGGCATTTGCAAGTCCATCAACACTAAGTCGACGGAAGATCGACTGGTCATCAGCATATCAATGGCTTCCTGGCCATGATTAGCGATCTGAATAATAGCGCCTTCGTCCTCCAATAACTCGCGAGCAATCTGCTGGTTATTCACATTATCTTCGACGATCAAAAGCCTGATACCAGATAATTGGTGCGAAGAGGTCACCGGTCTAGATTGGGAATGATCGGGTTGTTTTCCTTCGCTTAAAGCATCGATGACTGAATCCAGCAGCATAGAAACCGTAATAGGTTTTACCAGATACCCATCAAGCAATGCCTGATCTTCTTCGCTTCTCTGTAACAACATTTCGCGATCATGGGCGGTGATCATCACGATCATCGGGGCAAGGCCTTCCGGCATGAGTTCGCGCACTGATTTGCTGGTCTGCCAGCCATCCAAACCCGGCATCTGCCAGTCAATGAATAATGCGCCGTAGGTAATACCTTGTTCGCATTGCTGCTTCATCAACTGCAATGCTTCGTTGCCACTGGTGGCTACATCAACAGTCCATTTCAACGACTCGCCCATACGCTTGATCAGATCGCAGGCGGTCGGGTTATCATCAACGACCAAAACGCGTAAATGATTTAATGCTTGTGCTCTGACTGCAATTGATTCAGGCACTTCATGCTCAATAGCTGTACGGGCAGGAAGAGACAGCGTGATCGTGAAATGGAACAGGCTTCCATGGCCAAGCTGGCTTTCTAGCTCCAGAGTGCCCCCCATCAAGGCCACAAAGCGCTGGCTGATGACCAGCCCCAATCCTGAACCACCAAAGCGACGGCTGATAGAGGCTTCCGCTTGTGTAAAGCCACTGAAAATACGTTCCTGATGCTCAGGAGCGATCCCAATCCCTGTATCGCGTACACCAAACTGCAAGGTCACATGTCGACGGTCCTGTTTAACGACCTTAATAAACAGTATCACCTCGCCCTGCTCGGTAAATTTCAGAGCATTGCCCCCAAGGTTGATTAATATCTGTTGCAATCGCATGCTGTCACCTTCAACAAGCAAGGGTAATTGCGGATCAATATCAAACAGGACTTCAACGCTTTTGACTCTCAGGTTACTGGATAAAATAACAGACAGATCGCGCAGCATCACATGAATATCAAATGGAATGCATTCCAGCAGCATTTTTTGCGATTCAATTTTCGAAAAGTCTAATATGTCATTTAGCAGCTGTAATAACGTGCGGGCAGCCGCTTCAATTTTGATGGCATAATCGGCCTGTTTATGATTCAGCCCCGTCCTTCTTAATAGTGTCATCATGCCTAGAACGGCATTCATTGGCGTACGCAATTCGTGACTCATAGTCGCCAGAAAAGCAGACTTGGCGTTATTGGATTCCTCTGCGGCCAGCCTGGCTGCCCGGAGTGCATTTTCGTCCTCACGTTGCTGAGTAATGTCACGATTGATACCCATCATCAGAATAGGGTGGCCATTTTCATCCCGCTCAACCATCCCGGTCGATTGAATAAAACGTATTTGATTATTGATAATGACCCGGAAGTTCTGGCGGTAAACATCTTCCCTCTCCAGCGCTAAATTCACGGCCTGTTCAACTCCTGGGCGATCTTCCGGGTGCAGCAAATCATACCAATAGCTCTGAGGGATAGGAGCATTACGTAGTGTCGCGGGCAGCGCATAGATATCATTCATCCGCTCATCAAAAGAGAGCGTGCCATCCGGAAGACTCCAGGACCAGATCCCTAGCTCCGCGACATCAGTTGCCCTGGCAAGCTGGTTACGGGCAATGATCAGGTTGACCTGCTGATTCTTGCTGGTTGTGATATCAATTTGGATGGAGATATATCGCTCAATCTCTCCAGCCCTGTTTTTAAACGGGGCAATCGTGGTATCAACCCAATAAATACGTCCATCCTTCGCCCTATTGCAGATCTCCCCCCGCCACGAAATCCCGCTGGAGATATCTTGCCACATTGATTGCCAAAAATCGGCCGAATGGGTATGCGAGTCTAATAACCGATAATTCTGGCCTATCAGCTCTTCCCGCTGATAACCACTGATATTGCAGAATGCGTCATTAACTTCCGTCACTAACCCATTGTTATCAGAGGAGGAAATGATACCGTGTAAATCAAGGGTACTGAGCAACGCATCATTCTCGCGCAATGCCGCCTCAAGCCGCTGGTAAGTCGCTTTACGTTCACTGATATCGGACTCAATAGCCATAAACCCGATGAGTTCGTTTTGCTCGTTATAACGGGGTTGAATTTCTAATTCAATCCAGTACTCCTGGCCTAATTTAGAGCGATTGACTATTTCGCCCGTAAATGCTTCCCCCGCATCCAATGCGGCCTTCATTGCCGCAGCCACCTCTTTGTCAGTATTGGAACATTGCAGCAATTGCCCAGGAGACTGACCGAGCACTTCGGTTTTACTGTAACCCGTAATGCGCTCAAAGCCCTCGTTAACCCAAACGATCAGGCGGTTTACATCCGTAATAATCACGGCATTGGAGGTGTTTTTGGCCACCAACGCCAGGCGCTCAAGGTCTGCCGTCATGTTGCGAGCCAGTATTTCTGCACGATATCGCCCGTTCATTTGCTGACGAAGCAGTAGTGCCAGTGCGGAACTGAGCAAAAAACCAAAAGTAAACAGCAACCACGGAGCATAACGCTCCGTCAATGCTTCAAAGGCGGGAGTGCTACTCACTCGCAAAGTCATCTCTCTCCCTGGCAAACGCAATGTACTTATATTGTGAAATATTCGTGTATTTATAACCTGCCCGGAGTGTTCCTCTGGAGGAATATAATTGGGATCTTTACTGGCATCAGCATCGAAAATCAAATGTTGTAAGGACAAATCCTGCGTACTATCAAACAGCTCAATATCCACTCGTCCATTCACAAATTCTGGAATATCACGTAACAGATCGGCAATCACGATAGGCGAATAGAGCAACCCCACCAATGATGCCTGCCGTTCAACAGGCGTCATTGGACTTGTTCCATGGGCATAAACAGGCACAAAAAGTAATACCCCCGGCGTTTTACGATTATCCTGCACCAAGTTAATGGTGCCAGACAAGGTCGCTTTACCGGTGTTAATCGCTAACAGAGCGGCCTCCCGCCGAGTAGTTTGCGAACCAACATCGAGCCCTTCGGCACCATGATTATTTTCAGCGGGCTCAATAAACTTAATCAGATACAGCACGTCGCGTTGCTTGTCATCGAGTTGGCGAACAGAAAACTTTGGCGCACCATCAGCTCTGACGTCGGCAAGAAACGCATCCAGATTATTACGCTGAACACGTTGGATAAAACCAAACCCACGCACGCCAGGGAACTCAACGGGTAGATCACGAGATGCAACATAGGCACGGAACTGCTCACGATTCAAGTGGTTATTGGTAGCATAAGCGCCTTTCGCACCATTCAGGCCATTTACCGGTTGATAAAAGCGTCTGATAATCTCACCGGAAATCCTTTCAACGTTACGTTGAAACTCGGCCTTGGCACTGAGTTCAACTTCGCTATAAAGCCACCGGGCCGCAACACCTGAGAAAA
Organism: Serratia sp. ASV30; assembly: GCF_016428815.1. Taxonomy (NCBI): domain Bacteria; kingdom Pseudomonadati; phylum Pseudomonadota; class Gammaproteobacteria; order Enterobacterales; family Yersiniaceae; genus Serratia; species Serratia sp. ASV30. The sequence goes on from NZ_JAELTL010000029.1 coordinate 23,009, forward strand.
TCACGCCGACAAAAAATAGTAATACCGGTAAGAAATTAGCTTTTTGTATCTGACACTTATACCAATAAAATGATGACTTTTGAGTACGTTTACTTTCATTTCTCTGCGGATATGCCATGTAAACTCACTATCCCTATAACCAGCAATAGCTGAAGCATAGTCGGATTGTTATATGAATCAAGGCGCTTTTATGCACTCAATTGGCTTCCATGTTCACGAACATGAACTTAATTCAGCCAAGATTAAGCCGCCGTACTATCTGTAGACAAGAAACTGGACTGCCCCTCCAACATGATCGACCATTGCAAATATTTTTATACGCTCTCCCGTCTGATGTCGTACCAGTGACCACATCAACCAAGTTGGCGTTGAAGTAAGTAGCCATGGGCCTCCCCACTGCATCACAGCATGGATAGGCTGTTTAACTCTGCCAGCAGTTTAGCCAGACTTACAGTGGGTCAGTGTGATTGGCCAACTGTTCGCGAATGGTTTGTGCCAGACGAGCAGCATCCACGATACTGACTTGGGGGTAGATATTCCTAAACCGGCGTTACGCCGTTTTTGTGTAACCATGCATTAAAATAAAAAAAGCCTGAACTCATGTTCAGGATTTTTATTACATATCCCCCCAAACAGAGAGGGGTGAGAAGCCTCAGCAAGGTTCGAAAAAATGGCACGTCCTCAAATCAGCTTAGCTTCTCTAAGTTCACTTTTCAGATAAGCATAATAGATAGGAGCGGCAACCACACCAGCCAGACCGAATGCCGCCTCAAAGACCAACATCGCCAGCAAGATCTCCCAAGAGTTAGCCCTGATTTTAGTGCCAACAATACGGGCATTGAGGAAATACTCAAACTTGTGGATGACGATCAGGTAGAGCAGCGCAATCAGCGCCACTCCGAGTGAAACCGACAGGCCAGAGATGAAAACAATGGTATTGGAGATCAGATTGCCGATCACCGGCAGCAGGCCAAAGATAAAGGTAAACACCACCAGCGTTTTCGCCAACGGGATATGGATCCCACATAGCGGTAGCACACCAAGGATAAAGATAGCCGAGAAGAAGGTATTGATTGCCGATATTTTAACTTGCGCAAACACAATATTGCGGAACGCCTGTGATAGCAGCGAAATCCTTTTCATCAACTCACTTTTCAGTAATGGCCGCTCCTCGCTGCTATCAATGTTATACAGTGAGACTATGGCACCGAGCACCATCCCAATCAGCATGGTCACCAGGCCATGCAGTACGCTCTTGCCCATCGTCTGTAACAAAGCGATGTGCTGTTGCAGTCGGCTCAGGATCTCGTTCTTCAGCTCTTCTACACTCAACGGCAGATAGCCCGGCAGATATTTTGCCACCTCTTGCTGGACATCCTGCAGGATGAACGCAATACGGGTGTTGATGCCAGAGATATTCTTCATATCCTGCATCAGATAGCCGACGAGACTCCCCACAATGGTGATCAACAGGCCGACCACCAAGGTACTGATCACCGCTACAACCAGCCATCTGGCCCGATGGCCGCCAATCACCTTCTGAAAATGTGGCGTAAGGATATTCACGATCTCGTAAACCAGAAAACCCGCCATAAAGCAGGTAAGAAGATGCAACGGCAACAGCAGCAGGATCCCCCCCATCACAAAGATGAAACTGATTATCCTGGCCTGTTTAACATTCATTATCTGCATTGTTACTCGCTTGTCCTTGAGAGGATAAGATTTTTAAGTACCTGTTTTAGTATTATGTTTTATTTAACATGCCAAACAGAACACGACAACTTAAATCACCTGGCTTCAAGGCGAGAGCTCAGGCTTGCTCCCTAATAGCTCTCAGGCTCTGCGGGATGGCTATCCCCTAAAATATGCGGCGATTTCACGAATACCCCTTTCCACGGTACCGAGCCAGTATTGACCAGAAAATGTGCCTCGCCCGGATCACACTGCAACACATCTCCTTCACGCAGTATCTGCATCTCGCCTTCCAGATACAGACACACCTCTCCACTGAGAGTATAAAAGACTTCGCAAACCTCCTTGTGGCGGTGATTTCTGAATGACTGGCCTGGCTGCAACACCACGACGCCCATATCGCACATCGGCCCACGGATCAGATATTTTGGGCCATTGTCGCCGAAGCGATAGTCATGCGCCATTTCATTGGTCTTGATCATGATACCCTCCTTTAAAGGCCAGGAGCCTTCCACATTGACGTCGTTAATCCGTGATCAACCAAACCAAGTTGATCCAGATACACCTCCAGCCATTTTTGACGTGCCTGTTGATAAACTTCACTGTTTTCTGGATTCGGGATATGTTCCCTATCCCAACGCACCAAGCTCTCCCCCGCATCCGCCAACGACGAATAGACCCCTACCCCCACGCCAGCCGCAATAGCACATCCCAGCGCGGTCGCTTCCTTAACCACCGGGACTCGTACGGTCAGTCCTGTGACATCGGCCAGGATCTGGCTCCAGAGCGTGCCTTTTGAACCACCGCCGGCAAACACCAGCGAATCGGCTTTGACACCTGAAAACTCGGCGATTTGTTGTAGATTACAGGCCGACACTATGGCCGCGTTCTCTTCAAGGGCGCGGAACAACGTAGCTTTATTGCACTTTTCCGGATCGATCGACAGGTTGATAAATGAGGGAGCGGCGTGATACCAGTTCTTAAAGCGCATGACATCGGAGAAGATGGGCATAACGCCATGAGCACCTGATGGGACCCGCCTGGCCATATCTTCCAGCAAGGCATAGGTATCCACGCCCAGACGTTCACCAATCAGCTTTTCCTCGGCGCAGAAGGCATCACGGAACCAGCGCATCGTCAGCCCGGTAAAAAAGCTGATGGATTCAGCCTGAACCATGCCCGGGATCACATGCGGGTTAATGCGCACATTCATATTGGGATCGGTGACAGGCTCAGGGAGGTTCACCACCTGCTGCCAGAACGTTCCCCCTAATACGGCGGTCTGCGCTGATCTGACGATACCTAGACCCACGCATCCCAATTGAACATCACCGCCCCCGACAATCACCGGTGTACCAGCCCGCAAACCTGACAGTGCGTCAGCGTTGTCCGTCACCGCCCCCAGTGGTGTTCCCGTCTCTTTTACCGGTGAAAGAATGTCCGAACGCAGGCCCGCCATTTCCAACAGGCCTTTTCTCCAGTCTCGCGTGACCAGGTCAAGCAACCCGGTAGTCCCGGCATTTGATGGGTCAACTGCAAGTTCACCGCTGAGCATATAAGCCAGCCAGTCACTGATCATGGTGACCGCGGCGGCCTGGCGATAGATGTCAGGACGGTAGTGCGCCAACCACAGCAGCCGGGGCATGGCGCTCAGCGCCAGCGTCTGCCCTGAACAACGGTATACCTCATCTTCAAAAGTATGGTGGTGGATCTCTTTTAACTCGCTGACCTCACGCGTTGCGCGTGCATCTACGTTGGCGCAGGCCCAGATCGGCTGCCCCTCCGCATCATAGATCACAATCCCTTCACGCATCGAACACGCAGCCACGGACGCAATCGCCTCCGGCGCAATGGCCGCCATCTTTAACGCCTGATGGATGCATTGGCAGGTGAGGTGCCAGTTTTTGGCAAGATCGAATTCCATGGAGCCCGGTACATCAGGGACCGCCAAATGTTGCCATTCGGCTTGCCCTACTGAGACTTGATTGCCTTCCAAATCAAAAATTACCGCTCTGATGCTGCCGGTACCGGCATCCAGAGCCATCAGGTATTGGCCTGATGTGGCAGGAGTACAGAGTCGAGCCATGAGTTTGTCCTCGGCTGGTGTTTGAGACAGTCTGTTACATCGCTATTAACCTTTACTTTCCAATAAGCTTGAGCATTTCTGCCGCCGTGTCCTGATCGGTAACTAACGCGTTGATATAGCCGCCCTTCAATGCCGCCACGATCGCTTCGGCTTTTGGTACTCCCCCCGCAACCCCGACAACGGTAGGTATGGTGGCAAGCGCGCTCAAGCTCAGCCCTATCAATTCTTGATGAATTTGCATGTCGGGAATGATTGCGCCGCTGGCATCAAAAAAGTAACCGAGAATATCGCCAACGGCGCCTTTGCGGCCAATCATCAGTTGCTCGCCTTCGGTGATATAGCCAGCGCGTAAAATGGTGGCGGCATCTTTTTGATTCACCGCCCCGATCCCTACTACGGCGACATCGGCAGCCTGGGCTGCCAGCAGCACGTCCCTGACACTATTTTCATCCCGCAGGGTACGGGCAATATCGGCAGAGGAAGCGCGCAACGGAGCTGGGATCATGCTGACGCTGCAGGCGGCATCCAACTGACCAATCCCGGTCATATAAGGCCCTACGCCACCGGAAAGCGTGACCAGGCGAATTTGCTGCGAAGAAATGAAGCCACTCAGTCTTTTCAGGGTGCTCATGGTCGCTTCGCCAAACCCCGCCGCCAGCAACTGTTGTGTCTCCAGGGACTCCATCAGCATGTGTGCCGCACCAATCCCCAACCTCGCGCTGTCATCAGCCTCGGCCAACGCGGGCAATACGCGAATGTTTTTCAGGTCAAAGTGTTTTTTCAATGCATCTTCATACTGTAGGCAACCTTCAAAGCGGGAGTTAATCTGCACCCGAATGATCCCAGACTGATGCCCTTTCTCCAGCAAACGCGAAACTTTAAGGCGCGTCAGCCCAAGCCGGGCGCTGATCTCGCTTTGCGTCAGCCCATCGTGATAGTAAAACCAGGCGATGCGGGCCACCTGCTCCTCCTCACACATGCCATGTTCGGTTATCAATGCACTGTCATTTATCGTCATAAATCCGCTTCTCTTTGAACATTTTTAAAACTTGAACACAATTGTTCCGCTATCGCTCAACAATAGCTGTGAGTCATGCCACAAATATACACCAAATTTGAACATCGGTTTTATTAGCACACAATTATTCAAAAAACGTGATCGCAGTGATGGTTTTATCGCCAAACCATGACTAAGGTTATGAACAATTAGTTTTCTAAAAAATATTTGTTCAACTCAGTCACTCGTCTTCGAGTGAACGGAGGCAAGATGCAAACCGGTGAATACTCAGATCCACCTCTGCTCTGTGTACAAAATATCAATAAGCACTATTCCGGTGTTGAGGTGCTGAAAGGCATCGACTTTACCCTGCATGCCGGGGAGGTACATGCCCTACTCGGCGGTAATGGCGCAGGGAAGTCCACGCTGATGAAGATCATTGCTGGCGTAGTACCACCGGATGGCGGCGCTATCGAGATCAATGGCCAGCGTTGTGCCAGCCTGACCCCGGTAAAAGCGCATCAACTGGGGATCTATCTGGTGCCGCAGGAACCGCTGCTGTTCCCCAGCCTGTCGGTTAAAGAGAATATTCTGTTTGGCCTGCCTGCCAAGCGGGCTGCGGTTGAAAAAATGCAGCAGTTACTCGAACTGTTGGGATGCAAACTTGAACCCAACAGCATGGCAGGTTCGCTGGATGTGGCTGACCGCCAAATCGTTGAGATCATGCGGGGATTAATGCGTGATTCCCAGATCCTGATCCTGGATGAACCCACGGCGTCGCTGACGCCTGCCGAGACGGACCGATTATTTGCCCGCCTGCATGAACTGCTTGGCAAAGGTGTCGGTATCGTCTTTATTTCCCATAAGCTGCCGGAAATACGCCAGATTGCTGACCGCGTTAGCGTAATGCGTGACGGCAAAATCGCCCTAACGGGGAAAACCGCCTCGCTGACCACGGATGAGATTATTCAGGCAATCACCCCTGCAGCCCGTAATGCGGATCTCTCCGCCAGCCAGAAACTGTGGTTCGAGTTGCCTGGCAATCGGCCAGCCAACCCTCAGGGCAAAGCCGTATTGCAGTTGAGGGAGCTCACTGGTGAAGGCTTCCGGCAGGTAACACTCAACGTCCACGCAGGAGAAATCCTGGGTCTGGCTGGCCTGGTCGGCTCCGGGCGTACCGAGTTGGCTGAAACGCTGTATGGATTGCGCCCAGCCAGTGCGGGCAGCATCATGCTCAATGGTGAAGAGATCGCTGAACTGAGCACTCGCCAGCGGTTGCAACGTGGGCTGATCTATTTACCAGAAGACCGGCAGTCTTCCGGGCTGTACCTGGATTCATCGTTATCTTGGAACGTCTGTGCCCTGACCCACAATACCGGCGGGTTCTGGGCCCATCCACAGCGTGATAACGCCACGCTTGAACGTTATCGCCGGGCGCTGAATATCAAATTCAACCACCCGGAACAACCGGCACGCACCCTGTCCGGCGGTAATCAACAAAAAATACTGATCGCCAAATGCCTGGAAGCAGCGCCACAGCTGCTGATTGTCGATGAACCGACCCGTGGCGTCGACGTCGGTGCACGCAACGATATCTATCAGCTCATTCGGAGCATTGCCCAGCAGCATGTCGCGATCCTGTTCATCTCATCCGATCTCGAAGAGATAGCCATGATGTCCGACCGCGTCTGCATCATGCATCAGGGCGAGGTGGCAAGCAGCGCACTGTGTGGCAAAGAGATTACTGTGGATACCATTATGCATATGGCCTTTGGCGAACAACACGTTGCATCTCCCTCCTCCTATCAACCTCATACCAACGGGGAGACCTCATGCTAAAGATGATACAAAACAACCGAGAGCTGACGGCATTGCTGGCCATCATCGCTCTGTTTGCGCTACTGGGGAGTATTGATAGCAGCTATTTCAGTTTTCAGACGCTGACCATGATCTTCAGCAGTTCGCAAATCCTGATGTTGCTGGCCATCGGTGCAGCGCTGGTCATGCTGACCCGTAACATTGATGTCTCGGTCGGTTCCATCACCGGGATGTGTGCGGTGCTGCTTGGGATAACGCTCAATGCCGGATACAGCTTGCCCGTTGCCTTTAGCGTCACGCTGTTACTCGGTTTACTGGCGGGCTTTTTTAATGGGGTGCTGGTCGCCTGGTTTAAAATTCCTGCCATAGTCGCCACCCTGGGCACCCTTGGTCTTTATCGAGGCATCATGCTGCTATGGACCGGAGGTAAATGGATTGAGGGGTTGCCAAGTTCGCTCAAGCAACTTTCTTCAGCGGTGCTGCTGGGCATCTCACCGATTGGCTGGCTAACCTTACTGCTGGTGGCGTTAATCGCCTGGTTACTGTTGAAAACCTCATTTGGCCGCAGCTTCTATGCGACCGGTGACAACCTGCAGGGTGCTCGTCAACTCGGGATCCGCACCGAGGCTATCCGCATCATCGCCTTCTCGCTTAATGGGCTAATGGCGGCGCTCGCCGGGATCGTGTTTGCTGCACAGATTGGCTTTATTCCCAACCAGACCGGCACCGGCCTGGAAATGAAGGCCATTGCCGCCTGCGTGCTGGGAGGTATCAGCCTGCTTGGTGGTTCTGGCACGGTGGTGGGGGCCATTCTGGGTGCCTATTTCCTGACGCAGATCGACAGCGTGCTGGTACTGCTGCGCATTCCTGCCTGGTGGAACGACTTTATCGCTGGCCTGGTTTTGTTGGGGGTTCTGGTATTTGATGGCCGCCTACGCTGCGCCCTGCAAAAGAATATCCGCCGCCAGAAATATGCCCGGTTTATCGATCCCCCTCCCTCGCCCCCCACATCCCCTCACACCACCCAACTCCCTACCCAGGGAAAAAAACGGGAGATCGCATGATGGCACAATGGCGACGTTTCGGCTGGGAACTGGCGCTGGCCGCCCTGCTGCTGATTGAGATCCTGGCATTCGGGGTCGTTAATCCACGCATGCTGGATATTAATGTCCTGCTGTTCAGCACCAGCGATTTTATCTGTATTGGCATTGTGGCACTGCCGTTAACCATGGTGATCGTCAGTGGCGGCATTGATATTTCATTTGGTTCCACCATTGGTCTGTGCACCATTGCGCTAGGGGTGATGTTCCAGGCGGGTCTACCCTTGCCGTTGGCAATAGCGATAACGCTGGCCTTGGGCGCCCTGTGCGGTTTGATCAACGCTGGATTGATCATCTACACCGGTATCAATCCTTTAGTGATCACCCTCGGCACCATGTACCTGTTTGGCGGTAGCGCCCTGCTGCTTTCGGGCATTTCTGGTGCCACCGGCTATGAAGGCATCGGCGGATTCCCGATGGCCTTTACCGATTTCGCCAACCTGACGGTGTTCGGCCTGCCAATTCCGCTGACCTTCTTTATGGTTTGTGTCCTGCTGTGCTGGCTGCTAATGCACCGGACACACGCCGGGCGCAACATTTTCCTGATTGGCCAAAGCCAGCGCGTGGCGCAATACAGTGCGATCCCGGTTAACCGAACGCTGTGCGCCCTGTATGCGATGACTGGATTTGCTTCAGCCATTGCTGCGGTGCTGCTGGTTTCCTACTTTGGCTCGGCACGTTCCGACCTCGGCACCTCCTTCCTGATGCCAGCCATCACGGCGGTAGTACTTGGCGGGGCAAATATTTACGGCGGCTCAGGTTCCATTCTCGGTACCGCCGTAGCCGTCTTGCTGGTCGGTTATCTGCAACAAGGATTACAAATGGCTGGCGTGCCTAATCAAATCTCCAGCGCACTTTCCGGGGCGCTACTGATTATTGTCGTCGTGGGCCGCTCCATCAGCCTGCATCGGCATCAAATCCGAGAGTGGCTCCAACGACAACGCAGCACACATCAGGTTTGAGCCAGGACACATCTTCTGACAACGCGATATACGGAGAACAACATGACCCTACAACGTATCAAAAAAATCGCACTTTTAAGCGTACTCGGCATGGCTTCGCTAAGCATTGGCGTACAGGCGGCAGAGCGCATTGCCTTTATTCCCAAACTGGTGGGTGTCGGCTTTTTCACCAGCGGAGGTAATGGAGCATTAGAAGCGGGGAAAGAGCTGGGCGTTGACGTAACCTACGATGGCCCAACCGAACCCAGCGTTTCCGGCCAGGTGCAGTTGATCAACAACTTCGTTAACCAGGGCTATAACGCCATTATCGTCTCTGCCGTCTCCCCGGAAGGGCTGTGCCCGGCATTAAAACGTGCCATGCAGCGTGGCGTGAAGGTCTTGACCTGGGACTCAGACACCAAGCCCGAATGCCGCTCTTATTACATCAATCAGGGTACGCCAGCCCAACTCGGAGGCATGTTGGTCGATATGGCAGCCAATCAGGTGAAGAAAGAAAAGGCCAAGGTCGCCTTTTTCTATTCCAGCCCGACGGTTACCGACCAAAACCAATGGGTGAATGAAGCCAAGCGTAAAATCGAAAAAGACCATCCGGGCTGGGAGGTGGTCACCACGCAGTTTGGTTACAACGATGCCACCAAGTCACTGCAAACCGCCGAAGGGATCCTGAAAGCCTATGGCGATCTGGACGCCATCATCGCCCCGGATGCCAATGCCCTGCCCGCAGCGGCCCAGGCGGCAGAAAACCTCAAGCGTGACAACGTGGCGATTGTGGGGTTCAGCACCCCAAACGTCATGCGCCCTTATATTCAGCGCGGCACGGTTAAAGAGTTCGGCCTGTGGGACGTGGTCGAACAGGGGAAAATTTCGGTTTACGTGGCCAACGCCCTACTGAAAAACGGTGAATTGAAGGTTGGCGACAAGCTCGACATCCCTGGTGTGGGCCAGGTAGAGGTTTCACCAAACAGCGTACAAGGCTACGACTACCAGGCAAAAGGCAATGGCATCGTGCTGCTACCTGAGCGCGTGGTGTTCAATAAAGACAATATCGACAAATACAACTTCTAACCTATCGCCCCGACTATTTGAAGGGAGTAATACAATGGCTGATTTAGATGACATCAAAGATGGTAAAGACTTCCATATTGACCAACCGCAGCAAAATGCCCTGTTTAGTTTAAAAGGGTGCGGTGCGTTGGATTGGGGCATGCAGTCCCGCCTGGCACGCATTTTTAACCCCCGCACTAACCGAACCGTGATGCTGGCCTTCGACCACGGGTATTTCCAAGGACCGACGACCGGGTTGGAGCGGATTGATATCAACATTGCGCCGCTGTTTGCGCATGCAGACGTGTTGATGTGCACTCGGGGTATTCTGCGCAGCGTGATCCCGCCAGCCACCAACAAACCCATCGTCCTGCGCGCTTCCGGAGCGAACTCCATTCTGACCGAATTGAGCAATGAGGCGGTGGCTGTCGCCATGGACGACGCGGTGCGTCTGAATAGCTGTGCCGTCGCCGCACAGGTTTATATCGGTACGGAACATGAACACCAGTCGATTAAAAACATCATCCAACTGATCGATGCGGGTCTGAAAGTCGGCATGCCCACTATGGCGGTGACTGGCGTCGGGAAAGATATGGCGCGCGATCAGCGTTATTTTTCACTGGCCACGCGTATCGCCGCCGAGATGGGGGCGCAAATCATCAAGACTTACTACGTGGATAAAGGATTCGAACGCATTGTGGCTGGCTGCCCAGTTCCCATCGTCATCGCCGGTGGGAAGAAACTGCCAGAACGGGAAGCGCTGGAGATGTGCTTTCAGGCCATCGATCAAGGGGCGTCCGGGGTAGATATGGGGCGGAATATTTTCCAGTCAGAAAGCCCGGTTGCCATGATCAAGGCGGTGCACGCCATCGTTCATCAGAACGAAACTGTAGAACACGCCTACGAACTTTTCCTCAGCGAAAAAGGCTGATACGGCTGAAATGCGGGCCGGTTTTCCAGGCCCGCCCCAATCAAGGAGGCTGATTATGCACGTTACCCTGGTCGAAATTAACGTTCATGACGACAAGGTTGAACGGTTTATCGAGGTGTTTCGGCAAAACCATCTGGGCGCGATCCAGGAAAAGGGCAACCTGCGCTTCGATGTGTTACAGGACCCGGACATCCCCACGCGCTTTTATATCTATGAGGCCTACGCCGATGAACAAGCGGTTGCCTTCCACAAAACGACCCCGCACTACCAAGCCTGTGTCGAAGAGTTGGAGTCGCTGATGACGGGTCCACGTAAAAAGACGGTCTTTGTTGGTTTGATGCCCTGAAGGCTTGCCCCACCTTGCCGCTGGGGCGAGCAATGAAGTTCGTTTTTGAACAGCACCTGTCAACAGCTGCTGGGCTAAACAAACGCGGTATTCCGGCCTTGATTTACGGTAAAGCGGCGACGGCTTAACCACCTGAGCTAAAACCGTAAAAATATTCTTGACCGGTTAACCGACTCTCCCTATAGTAGCGCCCCGTTGCACTGAGTAACGCGCAACGTACGGTGAGGTGTCTGAGTGGCTGAAGGAGCACGCCTGGAAAGTGTGTATACGCGTAAGTGTATCGAGGGTTCGAACCCCTCTCTCACCGCCATATTTTAAGAGAAAGTCTGAACTAACGTTCAGACTTTTTTTTGCATGTAACACAGTCAGAGAGGGGTGAGAATCCTCGACAGGGTTCGACAAAATGGCTCGCAGCGCAGAGACATTTTGGACGGCCGACGGGCCGCCCGCAGGGTGAGCTTGCGAATCAAGCCCTCTCTCACCGCCATATTCCAAGAGAAAGTCTGAATTCACGTTCAGGCTTTTTTTTGCATGTAACACAGTCAGAGAGGGGTGAGAAACCTCGACAGGGTTCGACAAAATGGCTCGCAGCGCAGAGACATTTTGGACGGCCGACGGGCCGCCCACAGGGTGAGCTTGCGAATCAAGCCCTCTCTCTCCGCTATCAAACAAGAAAGACTGAGCTATTGGCTTTCAGTTCATACTACTCATTTCCCCTTACCCACAATATAGATCGAGTGCCACATTAACAGTGCATTGGGGGAAGGAGCGGGTCCAGAGGTGCTGTCAGATACAGTAGACAAATTGTGGCACGTTCGGTCCCCTTGAGGGTGAGGGGACGGCGTCAAGGTAGCTGTAAGCCTCTCGACGATACAATCGGACAATTTATCACCATACTCTGTTTAAGCAAAAGTTAGAAAGTATTTGCTACTATACTCATAGCGCTATAATTTAGTTACTTTACTCACGACACAGGTATCATCATGACTAATCAGCATACTAACGGCGAATTGACTGAAGAACAAAAAAGAGAAATTGACTTAATAGCATTACAACGAGTCCAGGCAATGAATAGTGATGAGTTCCTTTGCCAGCGCATTGATGAAAAAGTTCACGCGATGGAAGATCACGTCAAAGCTTATTTCAATAAGTGTTTCTCACTCCACTTAAACAACAAGCGTAGCGAAAAGTAAAATCCTTTACGGGCCTGTGCGAAAACGCCCTATTCCAAGCCAGCAACTAAGCACGGTTTGTCTGTGAGAGGCTAAGAAACATGGAAAACGGAGCTAACTAATTGGAAAGTATCAAAGAAATAATTATCTATTTCTCTCTAATGCTACAGGTTTTTTTAGAGTTTCTCTCCGTTATTTGCGTTTTTGTCGGGCTGGTAAAGGCACTTTATACCACAATAACCAAAGTTAAAAGTCAGTCCATTCTCTATTTGATAAGGGCGCGCTTTGGAACCTGGCTTGCTTTAGCGTTAGAGTTTCAATTAGCGGCTGATATCCTGGCAACGACAATCAACCCTAGCATGGAAGAGTTGATTAAACTGGTAATCATTGCCGTGATACGTACATTCCTTAATTACTTTTTATCTAAAGAGTTGGATTATGCCGAAAACAATGTTGCTGTCGTCGATAAAACCGACGCAACAACGCTGGAGGGGAAAAAGTAAAAGCGTCAAAGAAAGCATAGTTTGCTCCCGGGCCAGGCTAAGACTTCTTAGCCGCCATAGGGCTATACCTCTTCCCCAACTGTGATAGCGACATCAAACGGCTGCTGACCACGCGATTTTTACCCTCGCGTTTAGCGTCATACAGCGCTTCATCCGTCATCTCTATCGCTTTCTCCACCGACATACCGGCCAGGTAGAGCGAGGTGCCAATAGAGATGGTCAACCGCATCGCCTCCCCACTCTCGGTAATAAAATCAAATCCTTCCACCCGGCTGCGAATGCGTTCCGCCACGGCCGCAATATGCTGCGGTTCATAACTGGACGTGATGACCATAAATTCCTCACCGCCGTAACGTCCGACAAAGTCCTCATCACGTACACAATCTTTCAGAATGCCCCCCACGCTGGCCAACACGCCGTCACCAGCCAAATGGCCATAGGTATCATTGACCTGTTTGAAATTGTCTAAATCCAGCAACATCAGGCCACAAGACTCCCGCTGGGCATGCTGCAGCATCATTTTGTAATCCACGCTGGCGCGGTTGTTGATATGGGTCAGGCTGTCGGTCGTCGCCTTGCTGCGCATGGAGAAAAAGGCGTTAATATGGCGCTCTTTAAAGCTCAGGGCGTGGTAGCAAATCGCCAGGCACAGCGCCGATGCGGCCTGATACAACAGAATATCCAGCCACAATTCACGGAAGTTGACCAACGAGCAGACCACGGCAATGCGGTAGAGCGCAATGATACCAATGGTAAGGTAAAACACCCGGTTCGATTTTTTCCGCCAGACTCCCGTTAGCAGCAGCGGCAAGACGATCGAACCGATAAACAGATTATCCAGCGTAAAGCCGCCGTTAAAGCTAAAGTTCACCAGATAGCACACCACCCCACTGACTGCACCACCGAAAAACAGCACCAGAATCATCGGGATCATGGCAAAGCTGTAATAAATATTACCGGTGAGCAACAGCCGAGACTGATTCAGATACAGCACCGCCAGCCCCGCCAGCACACCAAATAACACCCGTTTCCACACGGCGGACTGGTAGGAAAAAGGGGCGTTTCTGCTAAGTGCAAAGTAGGCTACCGACAGCGTGGCATAGGTGATGCACGCGTCACTGTAAAAAGACGAGATCGACGCAATATATGTCATAACTATTCGGCATACTCCAGGATGCGGCAATGTTGTTTTTCGGGTTATTTTTGGCAACGGCCCCCTGTAATACCGCTTCCGACAGCACTCACCATACTAAAAATGACAATGACCAGGCGGGTATATGTTATTGCCAGGCAATCTATGTCCTATCCTCAGTTCAGGATAGTCTGTTATCCATCACACCACGGGGAAAATCTGATGAATATCGATGATGAATTGCAAGCGCTGGCGACACAAGAAACGGACCTTACCTTCCACCATTTCGACCATGCCACCGCGTGGGAGCTGGGCCTGGCGCTAAAAAATGCCGCAGAACATCGCCAATTACCCATCGCTATAGAAATTCAGCTAAGCGGACAAACGCTGTTTTATTACGCCATGCCAGGGGCAACGCCAGACATTGCCGACTGGGTGCGGCGCAAGCGTAACGTGGTCAACCATTTCCATAAAAGCTCTTATGCCGTGGGATTACGCCTGCAACAACGGCAAGTCACGCTGGAAGAGAGATATGGCCTCAGCGTACGTGACTATGCCGCCCACGGCGGCGCATTCCCCATCAACCTGCTCAATGTGGGTTGCGTCGGTTCCATCTCTCTTTCTGGCTCCCCTCAGCTCGAAGACCATCATCTACTGGTCAGCACTCTTGCTCAGTTTCTAGGCTTACCCTTGCCCTCAGTACACTAAGCGATAAAAGCTGCGCTTTTCCCCCAATCAACAGCGGACGATCTGCACAGGCTGGCGCTTGGCGCAAATGATCCGCTGAACAAATATAAATTAATCACAATCCTGATGCTTTGATACAAATCTAGGTATCGGCGGGCAGAAAGGGGTATGGTATCTACCAGCTATTCCGAGACGGACCTCCATGGCCCGCCATTCCGTTCTCTTTTATAGACTTGGTTTGCAACTTAGATGAAAACGCACGAAATCAACGGTATCCGCCCTTTTAGCGCCCTGATAGATGCCTGCTGGCGTGAACCCTATTCCCTTCAACGTCTGCTGAAAGATGCCATTGCCGGGGTCACCGTCGGCATCATTGCCATACCTCTGGCGATGGCGCTGGCCATTGCCAGCGGCGTTCCCCCCCAGTATGGGTTGTATACCGCCGCCATTGCTGGCATCGTGATCGCCGTCAGCGGCGGTTCACGCTACAGCGTTTCCGGCCCCACTGCAGCGTTTGTGGTGATCCTGTTCCCCGTTTCACAGCAGTTTGGGCTCTCTGGCTTATTGATTGCCACCATGCTGTCTGGCGTATTCCTGCTGATTATGGGGTTAGCGCGGCTTGGCCGCCTGATCGAATATATTCCACTTTCAGTCACGCTTGGGTTTACCTCCGGGATCGCCATCACCATCGCCACCATGCAGGTGAAGGATTTCTTTGGCTTACGGCTGGCGGAAGTGCCGGAAAACTACATCGGCAAGGTCAACGCGCTGTTGCATGCTTTACCCACTCTGGACTATGGCGATACGCTGATTGGCGCGGTCACTTTGGTGGTTCTGCTGCTGTGGCCGAAGCTGGGGCTGCGTATTCCCGGCCACCTGCCCGCCCTGTTGGCTGGCACCGCGGTGATGGCTATCCTGGCTCAGTTCGATCATCAGGTTGCGACCATTGGCTCCCGCTTCAGTTTCGAACTGGCCGACGGCAGCCAGGGCCAAGGTATCCCGCCGATCCTGCCACAGTGGCTATTGCCTTGGCATCTGCCTGCTGGCGATGGTAAACCGACGGAACTGAGCTGGCACCTGCTTTCCGCCCTATTACCGGCAGCCTTTTCCATGGCGATGCTTGGGGCGATCGAATCGCTGCTGTGCGCGGTAGTGTTGGACGGTATGACGGGCAAAAAGCATCACTCCAACGCCGAACTGATTGGCCAGGGCGCAGGTAACATCATCGCTCCGTTCTTCGGCGGCATCACCGCGACGGCCGCTATTGCCCGCTCGGCAGCCAACGTGCGGGCAGGGGCAACCTCACCTGTTTCAGCCATCATCCACTCGTTAATGGTACTGCTGTCCTTACTGGTACTGGCACCATGGCTGTCCTACTTACCGCTGGCGGCGATGGCCTCGCTGCTGCTGTTGGTTGCCTGGAACATGAGCGAGGCGCATAAAGTGGTTTATCTGCTGCGCCGGGCGCCGAAAGACGACATTTTGGTGATGCTGCTGTGTATGTCGTTGACGGTGCTGTTTGATATGGTGATTGCCATTACCGTTGGCATCGTGCTGGCCTCACTGCTGTTTATGCGCCGAATCGCACGCATGACCCGCCTGAGCGAGTTGAGCGCCGAGGATGGCCGACTGGTGCTGCGCGTCAACGGACCGCTGTTCTTCGCCGCTGCCGAACGCGTGTTCAACGATCTGCTGGTACGCGGTGAAAACTACCACACCATCGTTCTTCAATGGGATGCCGTGCCGGTGCTGGATGCCGGGGGACTCAACGCGTTGCAACGTTATATCGACGCCCTGCCCGCCGAAAAACAGCTGGTGATCACCGATATTCCGTTCCAGCCGCTAAAAACCCTGGCTCGTGCGCGCATGAAGCCAATCGATGGCAAGCTGCATTTCTACCCCACCCTGCCAGAAGCGCTGACCGCGCTAAACGCCCAATAAAGCAAAAGGCCCGACAGATTCATGTCGGGCCTTCAGATTGGCGAGCGCAGCATGCGGCGCCCCCACAGCGCTATTTGTCAGCAGCCGTTAGTTGCTGGTATCCAGCTCAGCGAAGCTTTTCACCAGATCGTCGATGGCTTTCATCTGTACCAGGAACGGTTCCAGCTTATCCAACGGCAACGCCGAAGGACCATCGCATTTAGCATTGCTTGGATCTGGGTGCGCCTCGATAAACAGGCCAGCCAAACCTACAGCCATACCGGCACGAGCCAGCTCTGCAACCTGCGCGCGACGGCCACCAGAAGCCGCACCAAACGGATCGCGAGTTTGCAGGGCGTGGGTCACGTCAAAGATCACCGGATGGCCACCGGTCACATTCTTCATCACGTTGATACCCAACATGTCGACCACCAGGTTGTCATAGCCAAAGTTGCTGCCGCGATCGCACAGAATAACCTGATCGTTGCCACCTTCTTTGAACTTATCGACGATATTGCCCATCTGGCCCGGGCTGACGAACTGCGGTTTCTTGACGTTGATCACCGCGCCGGTTTTCGCCATGGCTTCAACCAGGTCGGTCTGGCGTGCCAGGAAGGCTGGCAACTGGATCACATCAACCACTTCGGAAACTGGCTGCGCCTGTGCGGCTTCATGCACATCGGTGATAATTTTCACGCCGAAGGTGCTTTTGATTTCCTGGAAAATCTTCATCCCTTCTTCCAGGCCTGGGCCACGGTAAGAATGGATAGATGAACGGTTGGCTTTATCAAAAGAGGCTTTGAAAACGTAAGGGATGCCCAGTTTTTGCGTCACGGTGACGTAGTGTTCGCAGATGCGCATCGCCAAATCGCGAGATTCCAGTACGTTCATACCGCCGAACAGTACAAACGGTAGATCGTTCGCTACCTTGATGTCGCCAATGCTGACTACTTTCTGTTCCATGCTTGCACCTTATTGATTAATAAATCGGAATCAGTGAATTAATGCAGCGTGACCTGCTTGAGCTCGATAGAGTGGATTTGAATTTTTATCACTTCACTCACCGGGTCTTCAGGGCACTGCTCGACAAAATAGTTGAGATCGGAAATGGCGATATGGTTGCATTCCAGCTGGGCATAAATCAAACCACGGTCGCGGATCTCGTAGGGATCGTCCGGGTCAAAACTCAGTACCACCTCGCTGGCCCGCAACGCAATTTCCATCTGTTTTTCTTCCATCAGCGCGGCTTTCAGCGTATCGAGCATCTTACGCACCACCAGAATGTTTTCCGATTCGTCCAGATCGTCATCTTCCAGTTCAGCCCCCAGCCCCAGATTACCCTTGAGCCAAACCTGCAACTGATGTTCGTTAAGCGTTTCTCCGTTCAACGGGTTAACCAGCCACATCTCCTCATCCAGCCAGTCAGCACGCATGATCAACTGAGTGGGGAAAATCACCGGCATCAGCGGCAGATCCAACTGGTGGGCAATATGCAGGAAAATGGTTCCCAGAGAGACTGGCGTACCTTGGCGAGCTTCCAACACCTTATCCAGCCAGATGGCGTCAGAAAGCCGATAAACACCGCTGGCACCGCCGAATCCCCAGGTTTTAAAGAATAATTCGATGAGCGCTTCCAACTGCTGATCCTGGTTGAGATCGTCCGGGATGATTGCGCGCGCTTCTTCAGTCAACTGCTGTAACTTGCGCTCTACCTCCGCCACCGGGAAGTCCCGCCGGATAACCTTCGACACCAGGATCACTCCCTCACTCAATGAGGAAGTGTTAAATTCGAAATCGGCAATGCTACTCATAGGTATCCCATCAAGAACGGTATTTTTGTCGTGGCTAGTTTAACGATCAGATACAGACAGCCCAGTGCCAGAACGAATGCCAAGGTGCGGATATTCCAGCTTTGCGTCTTCTTGCCCAATGCGACATAACCCAACAGGATATAGATAATAACGCCAAACAACTTCTCGGTCAGCCACGAGTCCATGCCAAGCAGCGGGTAAAGCTTAAACATCACCACCAGGGCAATACCGGTGGCAAACAGCACCGTATCATTGATATGCGGCGTGATCTTTACCCAGCGCTTGTTGATCATCGGCGATGCACGCCACTTCCAGAAGAAACGCAGTACAAACAACGTAATGCTGATGGCTACCGTTAATAAATGCAGATGTTTTAGCGCCATGTAAGCGGCCATAGTGGTTTCCTTGGTTTCTTATAGTGGTTTTTGGCCCAGAGTCACGCGATCGTTGCCGCCATAGTCGCGATGCGTTGCCACCGCGATAAATCCCTCAGTATTCAAAAGGGTACGTACACTTTCACCCTGTTGCCAACCGTGCTCAAGCAACAGCCAACCCTGCGGCTCTAAATAATCTGCGGCCTGCTGCACGATCGTTGCCAGATCGGCCAGCCCCTGATCGGCGGCCACCAGCGCAGTACCGGGTTCAAAACGGACATCGCCCTGTCCAAGGTGAGGATCGGCTTGATCAATATAGGGAGGATTACTGGCGATCAGCGCAAACTTTTGCCCGGCGACCGGCGTAAACCAGCTCCCTTGCAAAAAGCTCGCATTGTTAATCGCCAGTTTTTGCGCGTTATGCTGCGCCAGCGCCACGGCTTCCGGTTGCAGATCGATGCCGGTGAGCTGGCAGTCTGGCCGTTCGCTGGCTAACGCCAGGGCAATCGCGCCGGTGCCAGTGCCAAGATCCAGAATGGCGCACGGCGCTGCGGGCAGACGCTCCAGGGCCAACTCCACCAAACATTCGGTATCCGGGCGTGGGATTAGCGTAGCGGGCGAAACCGACAGCGGAAGCGACCAGAACTCACGCTCGCCAACCAGATACGCCACCGGTTCCCCGCGTTCACGGCGAGCCAGCAGCACCGTTAACTGCTGAGCCTGCTCCGCCGTCAGCGGAGTTTCGCCAAATGCCAACAGGTAGGTTCTGGCCCGACCGGTCACGAAACCCAACAGGATCTCCGCATCGCGTTTGGCGCTGTCACTGTGCGTCAGGCGTAAAGTCGCGGTTTTCAGCCAGGTTTGATAATCCATTACTCAGGCTCGGCAGAGAGTGCGGCCAACTGATCGGCCTGGTATTCCTGCACGATCGGCTGGATTAGCATATCCAGCTTGCCTTCCATCACCTCATCCAAACGATACAGTGTCAGGTTGATGCGGTGGTCGGTCACGCGCCCCTGCGGGAAGTTATAGGTGCGGTTACGATCGGAACGATCGCCGGTGCCCAACAGGTTGCGGCGGGTAGAAGCCTCTGCCAACTGGCGTTTCGCCATCTCTGCCGCACGGATACGAGCCCCAAGCACCGACATCGCCTTGGCTTTGTTCTTGTGCTGTGAACGTTCGTCCTGGCATTCAACCACAATACCGGTCGGCAAGTGGGTAATACGGATCGCCGAATCGGTGGTGTTAACGTGCTGACCACCGGCCCCGGAAGAGCGGAAGGTATCGATTTTCAGATCGCCCGCGTTGATTTCTGGCAGTTCCGCCTCTGGCACCGCTGGCATCACCGCCACCGTGCAGGCAGAGGTATGGATACGGCCTTGGGATTCGGTTTCCGGCACGCGCTGAACGCGGTGACCGCCAGATTCAAACTTCAGTTGACCGTAAACGCCGTCGCCAGACACTTTGGCAATCACCTCTTTGTAACCGCCGTGCTCACCGACGTTTTCGCTCATGATCTCAACCCGCCAGCGGCGAGTTTCAGCGTAACGGCTATACATACGGAACAGATCGCCAGCAAAGATAGCCGCTTCGTCGCCGCCGGTTCCGGCGCGCACTTCCAGGAAGCAGTCGCGCTCATCGTCAGGATCCTTCGGCAGCAGTAACACCTGCAGCTGCTGCTCCAGCTCTTCCGTCGCCGCTTTGGCCTGTTTCAGCTCTTCCTGCGCCATTTCACGCATTTCCGGATCGTCCAGCATCATTTCTGCCGTGGCGAGGTCGTCCTGCACCTGACGCCATTCCAGAAAACAACGGCTGACGTCGGTCAACTGCGCATATTCGCGCGACAGGCCACGGAACCGATCTTGATCGGCAATGACACCGGCATCGCCGAGCAGCGCCTGAACTTCTTCATGGCGCTCTTGTAACGCTTCCAGTTTGGCAACAATAGAAGGCTTCATGCGTGGTTTTAAACCCTGTTAATAAAAGAGAACTAATGCTGATCCAGCCCGAGGCTGTCGCGTAAAATGTGCAACCGCTCCATGTCGCCGTCACCGGCGGCCTGCTGGAGGGATTTGGTAGGGGCATGAATAAGACGATTGGTTAATCTGTGGGCCAGCTCATGGATCACCTGCTCCACGTTAGCGCCTTGAGCAATCGCTGCCAGCGCTTTTGACTCCATTTCCGCACGGATTTGATCGGCCTGCGAACGGTAGTCTCTGATGGTATCTGTCGCGCCCTGTGAGCGCAGCCAGGTCATGAAATTGCTGCTTTCCTGCTGCACAATGGTCTCGGCCTGTACGGCCGCCGCCTGCCGTTGCGCCATATTGCTCTGAATAATGGCCTGCAGGTCGTCCACGGTGTAGAGATAGGCGTTCGCCAGTTTGCCCACTTCCGGCTCGATATCGCGCGGAACGGCAATATCCACCAGCAACATCGGCTGATTGCGGCGCGCTTTCAGTGCCCGCTCAACCATGCCCTTGCCGATGATGGGCAACGGGCTGGCGGTGGAGCTGATAATGATATCGGCATCGGCCAGGCGTGCGTCAATCTCCGGCAATGAGATCACCTCTGCCCCCACCTCTTGCGCCAGTACCTGAGCGCGTTCACGGGTGCGGTTAGCGATGATCATATGCTGCACTTTATGCTCACGCAGATGGCGGGCAACCAGCTCGATCGTTTCCCCTGCACCGACCAACAGCACATTCAGTTCGGCAAGGGATTCGAAGATTTGACGCGCCAGCGCACAGGCGGCGAAGGCAACGGATACCGCGCTGGCACCGATTTCGGTTTCAGTACGTACACGTTTGGCAACGGAGAAGGATTTCTGGAACAGGCGCTCCAGCTCACCGGAAAGTGACTGGCCACGCTGGGATTCGGCAAAGGCTTTCTTTACCTGCCCGAGGATCTGGGGTTCACCCAGTACCAAAGAGTCTAGCCCGCTGGCAACGCGCATCAGGTGGCTGACGGCCTCGTCGCCGTGGTGCCAATACAGGCTCTTGCGTACGTCTTCCGGACGCAGATGGTGATAATCACATAACCAGGCTACCAGTTGTTCATGCAGATGATCCTGCTGCTCCACGCTGAGGTACAGCTCGGTACGGTTACAGGTAGACAGCACAACGCCGCCCTGCACCAATGGCTGTTGCAGCAAGCTATTCAGCGCCTTGTCGATCGACTCTGGGGAGAAGGTCACCCGTTCTCGCAGAGAAACCGGAGCGGTTTTGTGATTAATACCTAACGCCAGAAGGGTCATTGCTTCGAGTAATACTTCTCTTGGTACGGGTTCTCGTTGTCCGGCATTCTACTTGATGCGCGACATCAATTAAAGTGACAACCGCATCTTCCGGCCAATCGCTGGTATTGGCGGGACAAATCAGTCAACACGACAAAACCAGGTATGTTTCAAACTCATCAGAAACCTCTAGGGAAAAACGCTGAAATGTAATGTCACCCCTTGCAAACTCCCCCTTTCAGCCTGTTTGGCGGCATCCTTCGTATTCCCACGGCTTAACATTACACATGACTGATAATCGCGATGAGTTACGGTTTCCATTGTTTTAATTGCAATTTTTTCGGCATGTTCCCATAATTTGGTCAAATAATTAGCTAGCGAATTATTTACATAAAAACCGTTACAGGATTTCACTTTCTGTCACCGGAAAGTGAGCAAACCAGAAAGCCCCAGGCGTGGTTGGCCGATGGATGGGTTTTCGTATCTTGAGCAGCACGTAAAAAGGGACGTTCCATGAAATTACGTAGATTAAGCCAAGCGGTTACCGCAGGGCTGATAGCGGGTTGTAGCGCATTTGCCGCACACGGTGAAATCACCTTATTAAAGCAGGATCCGCAAGCGGGCGATCCCCTCAGCCGCCTCACTTTTACCGTTGGTGGCAGTATTCGCCCGCAGTTCAACATGATGACTGGCGATGGCGATAAAGGTTCTTATAAACGCAACGGTTTTGACGGCGGTACGCGTTTTCGCTTCGCCACCGATTACTACCTGTTCGATGACATCAGCTGGATCAACTATTACGAGTTAGGCGTCAACATCCCGGCGCTGTTCAGTTGGGATAACCACTACGCCGAGGGGGCCAACAACACCTCACGCCGTATGCTGTATACCGGCCTGAAAAGCAAAACCTGGGGTCAACTGACCTTCGGTAAGCAAAACAGCGTTTACTACGACGTGGTCGGGGCCAAAACCGACATCTGGGATTACGACATGCTGGCCCAGGCACCAGGCAACGGCATTAACGGCGACTATGACGGCTCCTACCGTTCACGCAGCATGCTGAAATATAAAACAACCGTGGGCGACGCCGATATCTACGCCGCTTACCTGTTCAACGATGACGAATACCTGCCTGGTAACGGCCTGCGCTACAAACGTAAAGGCGGCGGTTCACTCGGTGTGGATTATCATCTGAGTAAAGATCTGACCTGGGGCACCGCCTGGAACTACACCAGCGCCGAGATGCGCAACCCCAATAGCGACGACAGTAAAGACTACAATCAAAACATTTTAGGTACCGCACTGAGCTGGAAACCGGACAACTGGACACTCAGCTTTGGCGGCGGCTGGTATGAGAACTTCCTGACTACCAAGAAAAAGCAGGTGAATGACTACTTCGCTGGGGATGCCTGGGGGATTGAATATTTCGCTGGTTATAGCTTCCCGATAGGCGAATACGCGGTGAAATCCATCATGCCTTACTTTATGGGCGACCGCCTGCAGTACACCACAGGCCGCGACTATCAGCGTATTGATAATGGCTTGGGCGTCTCCTTCCAGTTCGACTACGGTTTCCGCACCGACGTTGAGCACGTGCTGACGTCCAGCACCGATAATCTGGGCGATATGACGGTTGTTCGTTTGCGTTACGATTTCTGATCCACCAAAGCGCGCCCTTATACGGCGCGCTCAGACGGCAGACTCGTTCTGAAGGCTGTGCCCACAGATTTCCGACCCCAAAAGCTCCGCCATCGTTTACAATCCTCCCCACGCCAGACGCCACCCTTGCTGCAAGGCTTTTGCGCCATTGTATTATTGACGTTACGCCACTCGCCCGTTAGCGTGGTGGCAGAAATGCTAACCCGCACTGCCCCGCAAGGACAAAAGGACAACAAAACGTTATGCCTATCCGCAAAATTAGTTTGCTTCGCCTGATCCCATTAGCCAGCCTGGTGCTGACGGCCTGTACCCTCACCAAACCTGGCCCGGCTACCAGCCCGACGTCTCCGCAGTGGCTCGCTCATGAGCAAGCGGTGCAACAGCTTGAGCAGTATCAGACCCGGGGCGCTTTTGCTTATCTGACCGATCAGAAGAAAGTCTACGCTCGCTTCTTCTGGCAGCAATACACACCCGACCGCTACCGCCTGCTGCTGACCAACCCGCTTGGCAGCACCGAGCTGGAGCTGAACGTGCAAAAAAGCGTGGTGCAGCTCACGGATAACCAGGGCAAACGCTATGTCAGCGACAACCCGGAAGAGATGATCCGCAAGCTGACCGGCATGCAGATCCCACTGGATAACCTGCGCCAGTGGATGCTTGGCCTGCCAGGGCAAGCCACCGACTTCAGCCTGGACTCCCAGTACCGCCTGAACAAGCTGACCTACAAGCAGGGCGATCTGACCTGGGTCGTCACCTATCAGGACTACAACACCGATCTCAAAATCCCGTTACCGAGCCGCCTTGAACTGCAACAGGGCGATCAACGCATCAAGCTGAAAATGGATAACTGGACGCTCAAGTGATGATCCACCAATGGCCCTCTCCGGCAAAGCTGAACCTGTTTCTCTATATCACCGGCCGTCGTGCAGACGGCTACCATCAGTTGCAAACGCTGTTCCAGTTCCTGGATTACGGCGATACGCTCACCATCGTTCCCCGCCAGGATGACCAGATCCAGCTGCTAACGCCCGTAGAAGGGGTGCCAGATGAGCAGAACCTGATTGTCCGGGCCGCTCGTCTGTTACAGCAACATTGCACTACCCATTCCATTGCCACCCCTCCCCGTGGGGCAGACATCAGCATCGACAAGCGTTTGCCGATGGGTGGCGGCCTTGGCGGCGGATCTTCCAACGCGGCGACGGTCCTGGTCGCACTGAATGAACTTTGGCAATGTGGCCTGAGCGACGACCAGTTGGCAGATATGGGGCTAACCCTCGGTGCCGATGTCCCGGTATTTGTGCGCGGCCATGCGGCATTTGCCGAAGGGATCGGTGAGCAGCTACAGCCGGCAAATCCGGCAGAAAAGTGGTATTTGGTCGCTCATCCCGGTGTCAGCATCCCCACACCGGTGATTTTTGCCGATGCCGAATTAAAAAGAGACACCCCGGTTCGCCCGCTGAACGCCCTATTACAGGCACCTTACGCAAATGATTGCGAACCGATCGCAAGAAAACGTTTTCGCGAGGTTGAACAGCTTCTTTCATGGCTGTTACAATACGCGCCGTCACGCCTGACTGGCACAGGTGCTTGTGTGTTTGCAGAATTCGACTCCGAGCCCGCCGCTCTTCAGGTGTTAAATCAAGCCCCGGCCTGGTTGCGTGGATTTGTAGCGCGTGGCGTTAACGTCTCACCACTACATCGCATCCGTTCTGGGCAGTTTGAGCCGTAGCTCAACGTGTCGTTGCGCAGGGTCGTCTACCTGGCCCTGTCATCTCTGCGCTGCTCTGCAGTTCAAGTTAGTTTTACACACCCGTATGTATATTGCGTCGGCGTCGCCAACTGCCCCTTGGCGAAGACCGTATGACAATATCTTCTCTGGACGCATGCTGAGGTTCTTCTCGTGCCTGATATGAAGCTTTTTGCTGGTAACGCCACCCCGGAACTAGCACAACGTATTGCCAACCGTTTGTACACCAGCCTTGGTGACGCCGCTGTAGGTCGTTTTAGCGACGGCGAAGTGAGCGTGCAAATCAACGAAAATGTACGCGGCGGTGATATTTTCATCATCCAGTCCACCTGTGCACCCACCAACGACAACCTGATGGAACTGGTTGTTATGGTTGATGCCCTGCGTCGCGCCTCCGCAGGTCGTATTACTGCTGTAATTCCTTACTTCGGCTATGCCCGCCAGGATCGCCGCGTGCGTTCTGCGCGTGTGCCAATCACTGCCAAAGTTGTTGCCGACTTCCTCTCCAGCGTAGGGGTTGACCGCGTATTGACAGTCGATCTGCATGCCGAGCAGATCCAAGGTTTCTTCGATGTCCCGGTAGATAACGTATTCGGTAGCCCGATCCTGTTGGAAGACATGTTGCAACAGAACCTGGAAAACCCGATCGTGGTTTCCCCAGATATCGGTGGTGTCGTGCGCGCCCGCGCGATCGCCAAACTGCTTAACGATACCGACATGGCCATCATTGATAAACGTCGCCCTCGCGCAAACGTTTCTCAGGTGATGCATATTATCGGGGACGTGGCAGGCCGTGACTGCGTACTGGTCGATGACATGATCGATACCGGTGGTACCTTGTGTAAAGCAGCCGAAGCGTTGAAAGAACGCGGTGCCAAGCGCGTATTTGCCTACGCCACGCACCCGATCTTCTCCGGTAACGCCGTGGATAACATCAGGAACTCGGTGATTGATGAAGTGATCGTTTGTGACACTATTCCGCTGTCAGCAGAAATCAAGGCGTTGAAAAACGTGCGTACTCTGACCTTGTCCGGTATGTTGGCTGAAGCTATCCGCCGTATCAGCAATGAAGAGTCAATTTCCGCGATGTTCGAACATTAATCTCTTCTCTGGCGCGGTTTATCTCCACTGCGCCAGGTTGTTCGGGTGAACATCCCTGAAAATAAAAAACCCGTTGAAGCGTGAGCAACAACGGGTTTTTTACGGGATGTGGGACATAACCTTAAACCTTATACGGCCAGACTCCCTTGCCTTTGTTCGCCAAATCCTTGGTTGTGGTTAATCAATGTGACGGGCGGCGCGGGTTGTTTTGGCAGCGTTTATCAAAGTGTTTTGCCCACCAATAACGATCTGCTACCCGCTCGCGCCCACCAATACGTGCACCGGCCAGCCACAACAAGGCGCCGATAAAGATACTCATGATGGCGCCGTGGGCAAAGAACTGCGGCAAATTGAACTGTGATACTTCAGCCAGGATAGAGTATCCCACCCCGCCAACCATTACCACCATACCCATTCCCATTAAAACGTTGCCAATGACTTCAGCGTTTTTACGTTTCATATGCCACCTCCAGAGTGCCATGTGCCAATAGAGGGAAAACCCTAACTCGTTATCCCACTTTGATTAGTTAAGTATAGTCATTATTTCAGCATGGGTATTGCGTGACCGATCACAAATGGCAACTAAAGGCTGACAATTCTTTACTTTATGTTAAAAGTTAGCGAGATAACTGAATTATTTTACTAATGTATTATTCATTTTTCAGCTATTAACGGGGGACACCAGATTTTTGTCATTCTGCACTCAGGCAGGTACACTAACGGCCTATAAATTTCGAGCTGTGCCGCTGTGAAACCTCAGGCGATCGCAACCTGGAAGGCAACGGGCACGCCCTTTCCATTTTTCTAGCATAGTGAATCTCTTGTGAGCAGTATCAAACTGATTGTTGGCCTCGCCAACCCGGGCGCAGAGTATGCCCAGACACGGCACAATGCCGGCGCATGGTATGTTGACCTACTGGCGCAACGCCACAACCAACCGCTGAAGGAAGAGAGTAAGTTCTTCGGTTACACCGCACGCCTGAATCTGGCCGGTAACGACGTTCGGCTGCTGGTTCCTACCACCTTTATGAACCTGAGTGGTAAAGCCGTTGGCGCTTTGGCTACCTTCTACCGCATTCTGCCGGAAGAGATCCTGGTAGCCCACGATGAGTTGGATCTGCCACCGGGAGTGGCGAAACTCAAATTAGGCGGCAGCAACGGTGGCCACAATGGCCTGAAGGATATCCAGAGCAGGCTGGGCAATAACCCGAACTTTTATCGCTTGCGCATTGGCATCGGCCACCCAGGTGATAAAAACAAGGTGGTAGGCTTTGTGCTGGGTAAGCCGCCAGCATCAGAGCAAACGCTGATTGATGATGCCATCGATGAGTCGTTACGTTGCACAGAGATCTTGCTGAAGGAAGGTATGACAAAAGCCATGAATCGTTTGCATGCGTTTAAAGCGACTAGCTAAGCGGTTAGGCCAAGTGATGTGATTTTCACTTGCTTGGCCTGCTACTTATCGGGCAATAGCGGCACAGTTTACGAGTACAGTTTGGCTGCACGCTGTTTTGCGCAACAACATCAACGACCTCTGACGTGGTTTTCTTTTTCTTTTTCAAATCCACACTTGCAGCAAAAAAAGGCCGCTCAATCAGGCTCTTCCTCCGCTCGTTGCGGAAATGAATAATAAAAGAAATAACCGAAAGTAATAATAAAATCGGTGCAGAAAGCACATCAATCCCATTCATGGAATAAATTCCTCCTTGAATTAAAATGGCACAACCAATAAGACGCGGATAATATCTTAAAAAAATACGCCCAACAATACTTGCAGATAAATTTATCTTTATCTTCCTTAAACTACCTCAATATAATTAAGAAATTACTTACATTTACATAGAAACATCCTATGCCATTTGCAGGATGTTTCCATTAATGAATAACAGATAATTCTTATAAAGCAAAAAGCAATCACAATCACTTATTAAATAAATTAACCATTTAGACTCAATGCAAAGAATAATCCCATTAAATAAAAAAAAATCAATAAAAACAAATAAATGAAAACAAACCTCATTGATAGTCATGCCTAAAAAACGAAATCATGATTAAATAATCATCATATTTAAAGCAAAAACCAGCTTAAAATTAATGATTTTTTCCTAGCCTGGCTAGATAGCCCAACATAAGATAAGTAACATCTTACGGTTTAACGTTCGGTAACTCTTTATCCGCTGAAATCCGCCAGATTTTATTATGATATGTTGCCATGTTGTTTCATTGGGTGAGGAAAGCCCAAGAATAACCCTATGCAAAAAGTGCCTTTATGATAAAACATACATTTAAAATGAAATATTAACTCACTTTTATTACTAAATATCTGATAACAAATACCCGGAATAATCTTCGATATTAGCGTTCCATGTCCTATTGCCAGAGGTGTTCAAGTTAGATCTGTACCTTGCCTGCAGAACACCTCTATCGACGTTAAATTGACCCGGCCCGGGCGTTAGCAGCCGTTAAGGAACACCTTGGGTGATAGCGCCAGCAACGGGCAGATCGAGATAACTGCCCATTACGTGTATAATAGGGGGATAATTTCGTCCTTTATGCAGCAGGCTAATGTTAACCTGTTGATAGTCAAGATATTTAAGGTGATATAAACATGGGATTCAAATGCGGTATCGTCGGTCTGCCTAACGTTGGCAAATCCACCCTGTTCAATGCGTTGACCAAAGCGGGTATTGAAGCGGCTAACTTCCCGTTCTGCACCATTGAACCCAATACCGGCGTGGTACCGATGCCCGATGCACGTCTGGATCAACTGGCCGAGATCGTCAAGCCGCAACGCATTCTGCCCACCACCATGGAATTCGTTGATATCGCAGGCCTGGTAAAAGGGGCTTCCAAAGGCGAAGGCCTGGGTAACCAGTTCCTGACCAACATCCGTGAAACCGAAGCCATCGGCCACGTGGTACGTTGCTTTGAGAACGACAACATCATTCACGTGAATAACAAAGTGGATCCGGCTGACGATATCGACGTCATCAACACCGAGTTGGCGCTGTCCGATCTTGATACCTGCGAACGCGCCATTCACCGTGTGCAGAAGAAAGCCAAAGGCGGCGATAAAGACGCAAAAGCCGAATTGGCCGCACTGGAAAAATGCCTGCCACAGTTGGAAAACGCCGGTATGCTGCGTGCACTGGATCTGACTGCTGAAGATAAAGCCGCGATCCGCTACTTGAGCTTCCTGACCCTGAAGCCGACCATGTACATTGCCAACGTCAACGAAGACGGTTTTGAGAACAACCCGTATCTGGATGTTGTGCGCAAGATTGCTGCCGAAGAAGGTTCCGTGGTGGTTGCGGTTTGCGCTGCTGTTGAATCCGACATCGCAGAGCTGGAAGATGAAGACCGCGCCGAATTTATGGCAGAGTTGGGGCTGGAAGAACCCGGTCTGAACCGCGTGATCCGCGCAGGTTACGAATTGCTCAATCTGCAAACCTACTTTACCGCTGGCGTAAAAGAAGTGCGTGCCTGGACCATCCCGGTTGGCGCTACTGCACCGCAAGCGGCCGGTAAAATCCATACCGACTTTGAAAAAGGCTTTATCCGCGCCCAGACCATCGCCTTTGAAGACTTTATCACCTATAAGGGTGAGCAAGGTGCCAAAGAGGCCGGCAAGATGCGTTCCGAAGGGAAAGACTACGTCGTTAAAGATGGCGATGTGATGAACTTCTTGTTTAACGTCTAAATAAAATCTGTTTTCTCATGAGGTTTCAGTGAGCCTCATGACGACTGACAAACCCCATAAAATCCACGCAGTTGCGTGGATTTTTCTTTTTATAGCGTCTCACGTGATTTCATGGGAGCGCAGAAAAAAATGAGTACATAGGTGAGTACGATAACGGTATAAGAAATATATAAGGATACGTTATGCTCACCGACACCCAATGCCACATTGCCATTACACCATACGTAAGACCACTGTTCATCGGCTTCACAGCAGATAACGACTTCCACTTCGGGGTCGATAATCTCAGCTACCTGTTTTGGCAAAATTTTTTTAGGATTGCTGTCTTACAGGTAGATGATAGTGTAATCCACCTGGGTGTTTACCGTCCCCGGCGTGACGGCTCCGTTGGCATAGTAACGAGCAAAGTAGTTTAATACTGCGCCGTCATAAATTCCGGAGTAGTTTAAATTTTGAGTCAAATAGGAGCTACCAGCTTTGATAATGCTCATATCGTCATTGAGCAACTCAATCTGTACCCCAGTTGCCGTACCATAACTCGCATTGTTAAGACGGCCCGAACTTTGTTCAACAAGAGCGCCTGCTTCAAAGAAAGTACCGGCACTGTATAGTGTACTGTAAGTACAGTTAGTAAGAGCAATCGAGAACGGTGTTATACCTGCCGTAGCACCAACAGACGATAGTGAGTCAGCGGAAATTGTAGGCAACACTACGACCGCATTCTTGCCTTGGTTTTCAACTGAAATATCGCAAGTATTGTCGGTAATGGTTCCATAGATCGAAATAGTGCCGTCAGCGGCCATTGAAGAACCGGCAAAAGTCATACCGATAACGGCGGCCAGCAGGGTAGTTTTGGTGTTGTAAAATTTCATAATGATTCCAATTCAATAGTAAGAAATGCCTTTCACTAAGCACATTACTGAAAGGGGCATCAGAGATGTTTGCGGTCATCGGTTTGCTGCTAGTCATCCTGTGATGCTTATCCATTCCCTGTTGGTCAGTGGCGCTATTGCCCCCAGGGATAACGTCATTGGCCATTCGTGCTAGAAAATTCTCAACCAACCCGTCGACTAGAAAAGCTTACCCTATGCATCTAAAAAAAGAATCATTAACTACCAAATGGCAATTGTTAAGTTTTTAAATTCATTTAAATGATTAATTACAATGAATTTAATGATATAACTCTGTTTCGTAGGATTGTAAAGCATGAAAAACTTGTTTTTTTTGTGTGAAATTTAAACAAATCTCAAACAAAAAATAAAGTCCAAATAATTCGTTATTATTTACGTCTTATGCAGGGTAACGAAAGTATGAAAAAAATGTAGAACCGTCATCGAATAGCGCCAGGTAAAGCGCCGCGTCTGGTGAAAACTATACCTCGACGTGGACGCCGATACTCACGAGGTTATCTTGTGCTTAGCTGTCACTGAATAACGTCACAGACTCAGAGGCGTTCCCTGGGATAATCAGGCAGCTCTCCGGAAAGTCAGGTCAGTCGCTGTGAACGGTGCCTATGATACCCAGCTTTGTCACGATGAAAAAAAGGTCTTCAGCTCAGCGACTGGACCAAGTTCTCCGTCGAGCGCATGCACGCCTGAAATTGCACGTTACTTTGGGAGTAGCAAACGTAATTTCTTGGCACCTCAAGTTTCCCCGCAACAACACAGTACAAAAATCAGCACAGAGTGAACTACGGAGCTGGCACCACGCCCTGGATTTCGCCGCTATAGCCGGTACGGGAAATCGCCGTCAGCAATAGCTGATTATCAAACCCCTCGGGCACAATCACTTCTGCCTGGTGCGTTTTCAGTGAGGCTTTGGCCTTAATCACCCCATCAGTAGAGCGCAACGCTTTATTGATGGAGATGACGCACAGTGAGCAGGTCATGGCTTTGATATCAATCGTGACTTTCTGGTTCTCCGCCCATAACCGCGGCGCAATCAACACCAGAGCCAGCAGCAGCAAAATGCGCTTTTTCATTCCATCATTTCCCAAATCCAAGGTAATACATAGGGGTAGCTCATCAACGCCAACAGCAACGGTACCGACAGCCAGTAAAGCCAAATCAGTACCCGACGGCTGACGACGTTCACGCAGACCGGGCGTGGCGACAGATAAAGCCGCCAAAATCCTCGCAGCATCAATCCGATAGCCACAATAATCATGGGCCACTGTAGCCAGGATAGCGCCGGGATCCCCGTCAGCCCGGCAGCCGAGATACCAAACACCAGATACAACAACGGCCCGAGACAACAGAGTGTCGATGCTGCGGCGGCAAGCAAAGCCGCCAGCAGCGTCACTACGCTGCCCTTAACGCTGTTCGACAGAGACATAGTCATAGCTGAATTCGGCCGGATCGTAGAAGTTTAACGGGTCGCCATCCACTTCAGCATAGGGGTAACCAAAGTTATTGAGGTCACCCTGCTCTGCCTCTGGCGAAAGCGCGAAATCACGGGCGTAGTTGAAACCAACCCAGTTCATTTCCCAGTTGCCGAACAGGTAATCATTGACGGCTTCAACGGCGGCATCGCCGTTTTCTTTTTTCTCGGTCAGACGCATTTTAGTGACGTCGGCCGGATCGGCTGGCAACCAGCCGAAACCTGCCAGCCAGAACATCGCCCGGCAATGCTGCCCACCGCTGACTATTGCCACGCCTTGTTGATCAGCGCTGCCAAATGCCTTCTTCGAATAGTTCCCCAGCTTGCGGGATGCGCCGAGGCGAATACCAAACATCTCACGCGCGGGGATCCCGCTGGCACGGCACAACGCGACGAACACGGAGTTGATATCGGTACATTTGCCGCCCAGCTTACCGGCCTTAAGGATTTGCCCCACATCACCGGTCCCGCAGCCAATCACCGCATCGTCTCGATGCATATGGGTTCTTACCCATTCATGAATGAGCCGCGCCTGCTGTAAAGGCGATTTCTCGTCGCCGACGATCTTCAACGCCGTTTCTTTCACCACACCGTCTACCGGGATATGCGGGGTCGCATTCAGATAAGGTTGTATCTCTGCGGGAAACACCAGATCGGTTTGCGGGAGGTGCCATTCGGCCAGTTGGTTGCTCTTCAGCGGTTCCCAGTCCAAGGTTTCAATCAGCATTTCCACCTTGAGTTCCATCGGGCCTTTGGAGTCCGGCCAGGAAGCAAACAACGTTTTGGCTGCGTAAGTATTATTTGCCGTGAGGTAGGCCTGCTGATAGTTGCCAGAAAAAGAAATGTGCTTCAGTTGCTGAAAGGCGGTGTCCACGGGGACCGGGATCCACAGATTGGCCTTACCTTCCGAGCCTGCTGGCGCTTTCAGTTGATACGTTTGAGTCATCACAAAACGCCTTCTGCTATCCACGCAGGTTGACGCAGGGATATCCGTTTTCCGCGACTCAGACCAGACCGGGCTTATCAGCCCAAAAGAAGATAACGCAGCAGCACCCTTGAGAAAATTACGCCTTTCCATCACCGTTCCTTTTTATTGTCAGATAACGCCAAAGCCTTGCCCACCGCCTTTGGGAGGGGCGATAGTATGCACCCTCACAGCACAAAACGACATACCGCTTACACGAAAAAACATCAGGGAATATACGGTAAACAGCATGCAGGAAAGCGGAGACGTATCAAGAATAATAAAAATACGCTACGAAACGAATGATCGAGCAAGAGGCGGGATTACTCCCACCGTCCTTGCAACAAGAATATTATACGATGAACCGATTCACTAATTTGGTCATCGCTGCCGCTTGGTTATCCAGTACCTGACTGGCACTGGCCGCTTGGGAAACCAAAGCCGCATTTTGCTGTGTGACTTGTTCAAGTTGATTCAAAGCCAGATGAACCTGCCCCACCCCTAATGATTGTTCGTTGGCGGCCTGAGCGATATCGCTAACATATTGTTTCATCAGTCCTGAATTATCTGCTGCCGCCTTTAGTGCGACCCCAGAAGCCGAAACCCGGGCGACGCCTTCCGCAATTTTTTCCATATTTTGATTAACCAGCTCCCGGATCTGGCTCGCCTCTTTAGCACAACGTTGAGATAAGTTACGCACCTCACTCGCTACCACCGCAAATCCCCTTCCAGACTCGCCAGCTCGAGCGGCTTCTACCGCAGCATTGAGCGCCAATAAATTAGTCTGAAAAGAAATGTCGTCAATAGAGGCCACGATACGTGCAATCTGCTCGCTAGAATTACGGATCTCCGTCATGCTCTGGCTGGCTTCATTCGCCACGTGATTCGCCTGCATGACATCGCGCTCCATTGCCAGTGTGAGTTGTTCCGCTTCGCGGGCGTTATCTGCGGTCTGGGAGATCGCCGTGGACATTTGTTCCATACTTGCCGCAGTTTCAACGATAGATGCCGCCTGTTCATCAGTACGTTGCGCCAAATCCTGATTACCAGCGGCGATATCACTGCTTGCATGGTGAAGGATCTCTGAGCCGGATTTAATCTCTTTAACAATATGCTGAATATTTTCAATGGATTGATTATAGGCATGATTCAGTGCTGACAACTCATCACTACCCGGCACGCTGAGGCGTTGGGTCAAATCACCCTCCATTTCACCAATCGTTTTCAACGTTCCTTGCAGTTGCAGATGGATACTCCGCGCAACGACAATGGCTATCGCCAAGGCCACGGCCAGAGAAAGAAGGCTGATGCACAGAAAAGTCATCCATTCGCTACGTGCCGTACGTGACAACTCTGCCGCATGCTTTTGTAACGTGTCAGCGGTTTGATTCTCTAGTTGACGCAGCACTTCAATGCGCACAGTCTGAGCCTTAAACCAATCGGTAGGATTGACCTTGAATCCACCGGTTGCGACTTTATCGAGCGCTATCTCACGATACTTTAGGGCATCAGTTGCCGATGTAGAGCGCAATGCGCCATCAAGCGCCGCCGCCTGCTCCGCGGTGCTGAAACGACGAGTCGCAGAAAGCCAGGCCTCTTGTTTTCCCACCACATCGCTCAACTGGCGGAATTGCCCATCACCAAAACGATCGCTAGAGAAAACACCCGAGAGTAATGCTCGCTCTATTCCCGACTGTTCTTTCAGGTTAAGCAGGCTGTAATACGCTGACAATTCCTGGCCAATTTTGCCCGATGTCGTCAAATGCCCAATACCGCCAACAAAATCCAGCACCTGGGCGATAGTCTTGGTATAGAAACCAATAGCTTGTGGCGCCGCACTCTTTAAATTGCTGACGTTATTACGCACCTCGCTCAGTAACTGGGTTTGGTCATTAAATAACTGAATCGCCGATGTATCAATCCCTTCCAATGCACTGCTATCCGTTTTGGATAACAGTTGGCTAAATTTCGCCATAGCCGCATCTGTCAGTTTACGTTGATCTGCTAGTTCAGTGCGAAACTGCCCACCGCCAGAGCCCAGGTAACCTGCGCTCATACCACGCTCTTTTTGCAGCTCATGCACGACATCCCCTGCACCACGCGCAATTGCCGTTAACTGAACGATGGCATCCATCTGACGTTCGGTATGGATACGGGTTTTCATACCCGACCCGGCAAACCAACATAAAGCCAGTAGCAGTGGAAACAGAGCAATGAAAAGCTTCATTCTCATCGATATACGGTAGATCCCTAACATCCGGTTTCGTCCTATTTAGGTGACAACATCAATAGAACAGCTATCGGCCTGCTTTAAGCACCCTTTAACCACAATGATAGAATTGTTATTATTACATTGATAAATATCATTATTTTTATTAATGCATGAGGACTGCCAATACGCCCCCCAGCGTTTTTCTACCACTTCATCCTCACTTCACACAGCCCCGATAAAATCGCCAGATTCTAACTTCGAGGGATTGAACGTGATTTTTACCAAACGCCTGTGGGCAATTCTGTTTCTCACCATCGGCCTGATGACCGTGTTGGTCAGCCAAGCTCGCGAGCTACCTGCCGTGCAGGATGGTGACATCATTTTCCACACTTCCCGCTCGGCACAGAGCCTGGCGATACAGCAGGCCACCGGCTCGCGTTACAGCCACATGGGTATCATTCTGCTGCGTGATGGCAAGCCTTACGTATTTGAAGCAGTATCGACGGTGAAATACACGCCGCTGGCCGCCTGGATCGATCGGGGAGAGAAAAAGCATTTTGTCGTCAAACGTCTGAAGAACGCTGAGCAAATGATGACGCCGTCCGCGCAGCTAAAAATACGCCAGCAGGCCAAAAGCTTTGCCGGGAAGCCCTACGACATGCGGTTTTCCTGGTCAGAAGAGAGGTTATATTGCTCAGAGTTGGTGTGGAAGATTTACGATCGCGCACTAGGGATACAAATCGGCAAGCTGCAAAAAGTGCGTGAATTCAACTTTGGTGCTCCTGCCGTGCAGCAGAAACTGAAGGAGCGCTACGGAACGCAAATCCCGTGGGATGAGTCGGTTATTTCGCCGAAGGCGATGTTTGAATCACCGCTGTTGGTCACGGTGATCGCGAATTAATCTACGGTGACGTCCCCCATCCACATGGATGGGGGACAACATGTGCTACATATTAGCTCAGCACCAGACGCTAGCCCCCGCGTCCTTTGGGTACACAAAAAACAGGCTAGCTTGCGTCCTGCACCCGCAACTCCACCTCATGGGCTTCATCCGCCTGCGGGATCTCCAATTTACCCAGCATCCGCGCCATTGCCTCAGCAGGTACGCTGTATTCCCGCTCGGCATTCTGCCGCTGCCACTGGGCATACGGTACTTCTAGGTAAACAATCTTCACCCTTGCGCCATAGGCGATAAACAACTCAACCAACTGGCTACGCAACTGCCGGGTAATATTGGTGGCATTCCAGACAAAAGGCTCGCCCCGCCGTAGCAGCGTTTTTGCCTGCGACTTGGCCTGCTGCACGACCCAGCCGGTCGCGTTTTTGTCGGTAGGAGACAACCGGTGTTGGCGGCGAATGTTGTCCAGGCTGATAACCTCAAGCCCTGCGGCATGCTGCGCGATATAGCGATCTTTACCCATTCCTGGCAGCGCACACAGTAACGTCACCTCGCTCTGAAATTGCTCATAAGGAACAAAATCCACGCTAGCCTGCTGATGCGTCAAATAGTGGTAACGCTGGCTATCGCTAGCAAAAGGACGCGCTTGACCCCAGCATTGCTGCTCCTGACAAAACAGTTCGAACAGCTCGATGTTATCCAGCAGGCCGTTTTGGTCGTCACACTCGCGGCCCAGCACATCCGCCCGTGCCAACATCGCCAGCAACCGTGTATCCAACCTTAAAGCCGCTAATAACAGCGCCCGCTCTGGCGACGGCCGCCCCATGAGCCACAACGGCAAACCATGAAAACGTACCAAGGCGGCTACCTGTTCACGCAGTTGAAAAGGCGTAACGATATCCCGATAGAGGATCGAGCGCGTGGTCAGCTCACCGCGTTTAGCGTGATTGGGTGATGTCACTGAACCATCGTCTGCAACCCGCGTGGTACTGCGCTTTTCAACATCGTGCAGCAGCGCGGCGGCCCAAACCAGCTCCTGCTGTTGTTCTGGCAACGCCAAAAACTGCGCCGACTCGGTCAGTGCCGCCAGCACACACTGGGTATGGATTGCCACATCCCCTTCTGCATGATGGCGGGGATCTTGTGGCACTTGATGCATGTCGGCCACCCAGCGGAATTTATCCGCCAGCCTGCCCCACTGCTTGTCTTCACTTAAGCACCACATGGTTTATCCTCCTGCTGATACTCGTACGCCATACGCGCTCGTTGCCAATTCACTCTCCAGTGGCGATCGGTTTTCACATGGTTTTTACGCACGTACTTAAATACGTTATGGGAAAACTGCGCCACCGGGAATTCAGCCGCATTGCGGGTGACAATCCCTTCCATGGTGCATGGCAAGCCGGTATGTACGTCGTGCGGCGCAAAACTCCCCACGCCCCCCACCAGCTCCAGTATTGCCGAGCGGTATTCTTGTTCCGTCTGGCGCGGCATATCCTGTACCACTTCTGGCACACAGGCAAAATCAAATAATGCCGCGTAGAACTGCACTTCTTGCCAACTCAGCCACATGTCTTTACAGCGTACGGCGAATAGATAAAAGTCCTGCTGCAAGCCACGGTATTCGATTGAATGCGTGGCATACAGGTTCTCCCCAAACAGCTCGATATCGCCCAGGTCATTTTTAATCAGTTGCCAACGCTGGCGGATCTGGCGCGTCCAGGCAGAAACCGTCGGTGCCGCATGGGAGCGTGCAAATACGCCATACCGATTCAGGCAGTTATTCTCACCATCGAGCTTTTCCGTATGGATCAGTGAGGGGATTAACCGTATGTCTTGCCAATAATGTTTATTGATCCGATCGTCACTGGTGGTGCCCGGTGAGAATGGATAATGGTACGTCCGACCATATTTATGTGTTTCCATTTCTTTTCTTCTTATAGGGTTACCGGCCTGCCCCATCAGGCCGATATTGATTAAGCAAGCGGCGTAAAGCTTTCGCCTTTAAACACCCGAACCGGTGAACCGCGCACTATTTGATGGTGAAACATCCGCCGTTCAGCACGCTGTTCGTCCAGTTGCTGTTGCTCAAGCTGTTCCAAACGGTGAGCGATCAGCAAATACGCCAAACGTTTATTGGCATGTTGGCTGCGCTCGATCTGCACTTTGACGCTAATGCCACTAGCGATATGGGTGGCGCGAATAGCCGATTCCGTTTTATTCACGTGCTGCCCACCTGGTCCGGAGGACTTCAACGTCTCAAAACGGATCTCACTCTCTTTTGGCACCGTTGCCGGAGAAAAACGCGCTGCACCAATAAACCAGTTCTTTCTGGAACGCCCAGTGCGCCACGGGCTTTCGCAAATCCACTGCAACGTCCCGCACCAGTTGGCGGCCAATGGCTCCGCCGCTTCGCCGTTAAGCGTCAATAGCACCGAACGCAACGTGCCGGGCAGGCGCCCCTCTTCCCGCTCAACCTCATGCAGTTCCACCTGCATGGCCTGAGCCTCTCTGTGGAACTGACGCAGTGCCAAACTCACCGCCAGGCAACATTCATCCGGCCCCTGGGCGGCAGAGATCTGTAATAAGATCATCACTGCCCCCCGCTGGTTTTGTAGGTCAACACTGGCTGCATACGCGCCACTAACGTGACCAATCCGGCCTGCTGCAAGGCTCCCACTACGCTATCAATCGGCTTGTAGGCTTCTGGCGCTTCCTGATAAATCAGTTGGCGATCGCGGCAAATCACTCGGCTGCCGAAGCGGGTTCTGGCCAACTGCTCGGTGCTGAAACGCGCTGATAAGCGATCTTTACACTCCGAGCGCATCCATTTGCGCCCCGCACCGTGCGCCAGCGAATACAAACTGCTGGCGGCAGGCAGCGGTTGGACGATATAGCTGTAATCACCGCGCGAACCGGGGATCACCACCAGACCGTCATCCGACGGCGTAGCCCCTTTACGGTGTAACCAGCCACTCACGCCCTCGATGGTGGCCGCCGCCAGCAGGTTATGATGGATATCCAGCAGGCAATCGCCAGCAGTGCGTAACCGCTGCAATATCCGCTGGGCAATGAGTTGACGGTTTAAGCCTGCAAAATCCAGCGCCTGTTGATGCTGTTGCAAATAATCGTTGGCCGCAACGGTATTTTCCAGTAGGCCATGATGCCCATGAGCACGCACATGCTGTTCCAGTATGAGCTGGCCCAAGCCACGCGAACCGCTGTGAACCAACAGCATCAGGCGTTTTTTATCGAGACCGGCCTGCGGCTGATATATTTCATCGATGCGTAATAGTTCAGCAAAATGATTACCGCCGCCAATGGTGCCTAATGCACGAGAATAATCGCGAAGCGCTGGCGGAATATCCCCCAACGCTTCTTCCTCTAGCGGGCCGTCAATATTGCCCAGGTTTTTTTCCAGCTTATCCAGCGATTGTTTCATCGCCAGCAAATCTGTTTGCCATAGCGACATACCGCAACCGATATCATTACCGATTAACGCCGGGTAGAAGCGATGTTGTGAAAAGAAAGCGGCACCGACCGGGTAACCACGGCCGGGATGCAAATCTGGCATCCCGACCACGCGCACCATATCCGGCAACTTGGCGGTAATTTCTAATTGTTGGATTGCATTTCCTTCAATCCAGGTGTGTTCCGACGCGATCAATGAAACTCGCGGCGTAACGGAGCCAATAGTATTGCTCATAACCAATCCTGATTAATATTTTATCTAATTTTTGGATTTGGCGGGCGGTAGCCCTAGCAATACCTGGAGAACAGGAAATTATGCCTGAGGATACGACCCGCAAAGGGTAAACAGTGCTTGATAATTCATGATGTACCTCCTTTGCAAAGTGAATGAATGGGAAAACGCGGCGATAATACATATAAACTCCAGCGTTAGCAATGCTTGTTAGCGTCAGCAACCAAAATTTAATTTTGGGCACTGAAAAGTTTGACCCAAGTCAACGTTGCATTTAATTGGCTGCTGGCCGGATAGACTCTACTGACGATTGTCAGTATATAAATGCAAATGGTAATCATTTTCAGTTAAACTATGACAGGTCTGAGTGGCTGCGCTTCCTTGCAGCCCTGTCTCCATCAGTTCTGCCCTATTGAAGGACCTTGAGTTGAAACATGACACTGAGCTGGATTTAACCCCGCATTTTGCACTGGCAGGCAATCAGCCGTTTACAGATCGTCGTGCCATGATGCCGCTGCGCGGCGCGATCCCCGTGGAAAAATCGCTGCTGGCACCCACCTGGCAAAACGTCATCGGCCAGTCCGCGCCTAGCCGCAAACGGCTGGTGTATCTACACATTCCGTTTTGTGCCACCCACTGCACCTTCTGCGGCTTTTACCAAAACCGTTTCGAGGAGGACAGGTGCACCCGCTACACCGATGCGCTGCTACGCGAGATCGAGATGGAAGCGGACAGCACACTTCATCAGTCTGCGCCAATCCATGCTGTCTATTTTGGCGGTGGAACGCCTTCGGCACTTGCCGCACAGGATCTGGCTAGCATCATCATCACACTACGCGAACGCCTGCCGCTGGCCCCAGACTGCGAAATCACCATCGAGGGCCGGGTGCTAAACTTTGACGATGAACGGATTGACGCCTGTCTGGATGCCGGAGCCAATCGCTTTTCGATTGGTATTCAGTCGTTTAATAGCAAAATCCGCAAAAAAATGGCCCGAACCTCCGACGGTGCAAGCGCCATTGCGTTTATGGAAGGGCTAGTTCGTCGCGACCGTGCTGCCGTAGTGTGCGATTTGCTATTTGGCTTACCCGGTCAGGATGCGAAACTTTGGGGCGAAGACCTGGCGATTGCCCGCGATATCGGCCTGGACGGTGTCGATCTCTACGCCCTTAATCTGCTGCCCAATACGCCTCTGGGTAAGGCTGTGGAAACTGGCCGCACCTCCGTTCCCTCACCTGCCGAGCGGCGCGATCTCTATTTGCAAGGCTGCGATTTCATGGATCAGGCAGGCTGGCGCTGTATCAGCAATAGCCACTGGGCGCGCACCACGCGAGAGCGCAATTTGTACAACCTGCTAATTAAGCAAGGTGCAGACTGTCTGGCCTTTGGCTCCGGCGCGGGGGGCTCGGTCAACGGCTATTCCTGGATGATTGAGCGCAACCTCACTAGCTGGCACGACGCTATCGCCGCGGGTCGCAAACCACTGATGATGATGATGCGTACCTCAGGTAACCGAAGCCAGTGGCGTCAACCGTTACAGGCTGGCGTGGAAAACGCGCGCATTCCGCTTGATGAACTGACGCCTCATGCGGAAAAGCTGAAGCCGCTGCTCGCACAGTGGCATCGGGCGGGATTAACCCGCGACGCCTCAACCTGCCTGCGCCTGACCAACGAAGGGCGCTTCTGGGCAAGCAATATTCTGCAGTCTCTTGATGAGCTGCTCCAACAACTGGATCTGCCGCGTATTACGGTAGCTACCCTCTAACAGGAGTGAACGATGAAACCATGGTTGATTTTTGGCGCTGGTGGCAAGGGGGTTGGCGCGCTAACCCTGGAACTTGCGCTGGCGGAACAGCATCCGGTGGTTGCGGTGGTACGTAATCCTGATGCCGCTGCTCGCCTGCGGGAGAAAGGCGTACAGGTTTATCTCGGTGACGCTTGTGATGCCATTGCGGTCACTCGCGCTTGCGAAGCTGCTGGTACCAGCGCAACGATCATCTCTTCAATGGGAGGCGCACAGGATTATCTGGCCCACCGGACAGTGATAGATACGGCGGAAAAGTGCGGGATATCGCGCATGATCCTCGTCACCTCGTTGGGCTGTGGTGACGGCTGGCCGTTTCTGTCACCACGTGCCAAAGCGGGCTTTGGCCAGGCGGTACGTGAAAAATCGCTGGCAGAAAGTTGGTTACAGACCAGCGCGCTGGATCACGCCATCTTGCGCCCCGGCGGGCTGCTGAACGGCAATGCTACCGGCAAGGCAAAACGCTTTCAGGGGCAAGAAGTTCATGGATTTGTGATGCGGGCGGACGTTGCTGCACACGTCTATCAGTTGGCGAATAGCGCAACGCTCAACCAGCAGGTTTACAGCCTGGTCGAACCGGGTCTTAAACCGGCGTAATTCCCAACGCAAGTTGATGTCCAAGGGCATTAGGTGGCTAATTTTCCCCTCACCCCAACCCTTATGTCTTGATCTTCTCCGCCTTAGCGGAGAAGATCCCCGACAGATCATCGGGAGATAGCCGGTGAGCTCCCCCTAGCCCTTGTGCCTCTGAGCCCGCGGGAGAGATTGTGCCCCGGCTGT